>JACZYI010000129.1 GCA_022571175.1 Pseudomonadota bacterium | reverse complement strand
ACAGCGCCCCATCAACACCATCCATCGAGGTGCCACTCATCAGGCCGATAACGGTCATGCTATGGTCATTTTTGCCCATGATTTTCTGTGCCTAGCATCCTCTGCCTGTGAGTTATTTGCAAGGGGCTCTAAAAGCATGCAAAATGCCCCAGGAAAATTCGCATTGACCACTGGCATGGGACCACTAGCATAGGCTCAGGTGCATGGACACAGGCTAAAAGGGAGCGCGGATTAGTGGCTGAGTATAAATCAGATTATCTGAAAATTCTGGCTGAACGCGGCTTCATTCACCAGATCACCGATGATGCCGGGCTGGATGATGCGCTGGCGGAGGGGCCGGTTACCGCTTATATCGGCTTTGACTGCACCGCGCCTTCCCTGCATGTGGGCAATCTGGTTGGCGTCATGCTGCTCTATCATCTGCAAAAATGCGGTCACAAGCCAATCGTGCTGATGGGTACGGGCACTACCCTTATTGGCGACCCTTCGGGCAAGGATGAATCGCGGCTCTTGCTCACCGAGGGCGAGATTGCCAGCAACCAGACCAGCATCAAGGATCTGTTCGAGCGTTTTCTCACCTTCGGCGATGGCGCATCCGATGCTCTGATGGTGGATAATTCCGAATGGCTCAAGGCCTTGGGGCATATTGATTTTTTACGCGATGTGGGCCCGCATTTCACCATCAACCGTATGCTCACCTTCGATTCGGTCAAATTGCGCCTGGACCGCGAACAACCACTTACTTTTCTGGAATTCAACTATATGATCCTGCAATCCTATGATTTTCTGGAACTGTGGCGACGCCAGGGATGCCGACTGCAAATGGGTGGCTCGGACCAGTGGGGCAATATCGTCAATGGCATGGAGCTGGCGCGGCGCATTGATGGCGCCTCGCTATTTGGGCTCACCAGCCCGCTCATTACTACCGCCGATGGTTCGAAAATGGGCAAGACCACGAGAGGAGCTGTCTGGTTGAATGAGAGCGCACTCTCGAACCATGATTATTATCAGTTCTGGCGCAATGCCGAAGACCCGGATGTTGCTCGCTTTCTCAGGCTTTTCACCGATCTGCCCCTGGAGGAAATCGCCCGGCTTGAGGCCTTGGAAGGGGCCGAGATTAACCAAGCCAAGAAAATCCTGGCTTATGAGGCCACCAAACTCTGCCGCGGCGAAGAAGCTGCCAGGGGCGCTGAGGCAACCGCTAAAGAGACTTTCGAAGCGGGCAAGATGGGCGAGGATTTATCAAGCTTTGAAATTAGCGCCGAGCAATATAATGCGGGCTTTACCTTTGTTGAGGCTTTTTTGGCAACCGGACTATCCGCCTCCAAAAAGGAGGCCCGGCGGCTGATCGAGCAAGGCGGGGCCAGAATAAACGGCGACGTCATAGGCGCGGTGGATGCAGCGCTGGAGAAAACCCATTTCAATGAAGACGGCGCGGCCAGGCTCTCGGCTGGCAAAAAACGCCATGCAGTGCTGAAGCTGGGTTGAGAAATACCTCCCCTCGGCTTGATTTGGGTCAACCAGCTAACAAAGGAAGCGGTCTTTTGTTTGAGCGCCGTATTCCTCAACATTATGGCGGCGTTGAATCAAAACGGGAGATTCAGGAAGGCGCGCTACTGGCCGGAAGCGGACATTATAAAAAAACCCTCATATGATAAGGAATTCATTTCGGCTTTTAAGCCCATCAATCAAGTTCATTGGCCGCCCGCAGCCACATCATCCAAGCCGACGCGGTGCAACAGGTCTTTAAATCGCGGGTCATCCCGCAAAAAGTCGTATGAGGGGTTAATCCTGAGGCTCATGAGGCTAAAAGCCTCGGCGCGTTCTTGATAAGCCTGTTCAAGGAGCTCAATAGTTTGGTCCGCATCCATGATTGCGGCATAGGCCGGAATGGATATTTCCAAATTGGATGGCCAGCGGGCCAATTGCTCCGAGAGAGCCTCGGACGCTTGAGCATTTTCTTCAGCGCTCTGTAAGATCTGACCTATCTGCTCTGCTACTGCCACATCTAAACCGTTGGCGATAGCCCAGCGGACCAGCGAATTTGCCGCACTATCGAAACGGCGCATTCGGGTTTCTGCTTGCCACAGGATGCGTAGTGTGGATAGCAGACCAGAACCTTCTTCAATCAATTGGTTGATCAGCGTAGTCGCCACATCATATTGGCCCGCGTCCACCATGATATAGGCAAGATTGGTACGCATTAGGGGTGATACCGGGTCAACAACAACGGCGCGTTCCGCCAGCGCAAGGGCTTCAAGGTGACGGCCCTGCCAGGATAACAAGTGAGACATCCAATGCATTGCGTTTAGATTGGATGGATGTATTTCCAGCGCTCGACGGAAAAGTGCTTCGGCCGCTGCCCAGTCATATTCTTGGTTAAGGCGATACCAAGCCATTGATGCTAATGCCTCAGGCAGATCAGGGTCTAGCATTAGGGCGCGTGTAACGGCTTCGCGCACGCGTGCCCGGGCCATTGCCCGGTCCAGCTCTGGATCGTATTGCGGCAGCAACATATAAACGTCTGCCAATCCTGAGTAAGCGGATGCATAATCTGGATCAAGGTCAATCGCCTCTTCGAAATGAGCGCCTGCAGTGGTGAGACTGTCTCGGTCACGACGCCCAAGCAGTTGCTTACCCCTGAAATAAGCTTCGAGCGCTGCCATATTTTCGGTCGGCGCTTTGACTAGGCGCGCCTCTCCTTCCAGCGACAGAGTTGATCTTAGTGCAGCCGCAATAGCGGCGGCGATATCGCTTTGAATGTCGAAGATATTGGCAGTGGTCAGCTCGCGGTCATAGGTCTCGGACCAGAGATGGGTATCACTCGCCGCATCAATCAACTGGGCGGTTATGCGTATACGAGCGCCGGATTTACGCACGCTGCCCTCCAACACATGGGCCACACCCAATTGTTGGGCCACCGTTGGAATGTGAATATCACTCCCTCTAAATCGAAAGGCGGATGACCGCGAGGTCACATGCAAGTTGGGAATTTTTGCCAGTACATTTAGGATTTCCTCCGAAATTCCGTCTGTGAAGTGGACTTGATCGCCTTCAGGACTCATGTCTGCAAAGGGAAGCACCGCGATCGTGATTTCTTCAGACTGCAACAGGTTATCTTGCGGTTCGGAAAAAGGGTTTTGGGTGACAAAATAATAAGCAGCCGCTGCGAGCACGGCGAGCATAGCCAGCCAATGGCCCGGCTGAATTTTTTGTAGAAATCCGACCTCGGCCTCCCTTGACCCATCAGAACCAGTGATTGTTTTTTCGGGCTTTCTCTTGACCGGCTCGGGCTTGTTTTTCTGCCATGCTTTATACCAGGGGATAAGCTCTGAAGCAGCCATTGGCTTGGCGCAAAAATACCCCTGAACGCTGTCGCAGCCCAGTTCCTCCAGCAAGCGCCAATCCTTGATCGTTTCTGCACCTTCTGCGGCCACATGAAGTTTAAGCTTACGGCCCATATCAATAGAAGTTTCCAGCAGCACCCGTTTTTCTTTGTCTTTCCAGGCTTCGAACACAAATTCACGATCTACCTTCAGCTCTGTCGCTGGCACCTGGGATACTTGTTTCAGGGATGAAAAGCCGGTCCCGTAATCATCGATGGAAATCCCAACCCCCTTGTTCCGAAGTTTGCTCAGGGTCGCCAGGGGCCCTTTGATATCCGACATGATCTTGGTCTCTGTAACCTCGATCATGACCCGGTCAAAGGCAACACCGGCATCTCCCGCGGCTCGCAAAACGAAGTCTGAAAAGCTCTTGTCTTCCAGGTCATCCATGCTGGCGTTGACGCTGACCTTTACATCCAGTCCATCCACATGCCATTCAGCCGCCTGTTTCATGGCCTGGACAAAAATAGATCGCGTTAGCTCTCTAATCAGCCCGTGTTCCTCAGCCACCGAGATAAACTGGTCTGGAAAAACAAGGCCCCGGTCCGGGTCCTGCCAGCGCGCCAAGCACTCGACGCCAACCAGCTTGCCAGATTTGATCTCAACCTTGGGCTGGAAATGGGGAAAAAGATAACCCTTCTCCAGGCCGATCCTAACCTCTTCGGCACTCAGCGATTTATTTTTTGCAGGCTCACCTGTCTTGGGCTCTTGGCGGCCTTTAAAACTTTGCAGCAGGGTCTGAACGGCCTCTTTCTTAACGGGTTTTTCGAGCCGCCCCAGCAGGGTCAATTTATGGGCAGATACCAGCTGCATAATCGTATTTTGGACAGCTTCATCCCCGCCTCCCAGAAAGATCAGATGCGGTGGTCGCTCCAAATCCGAGATCACCCCTAAGAGGTCTGCCGTATCACGAAGCGTCGTGATTATGATATCGAAATCCTGATTGGCCAACAGCCCTGAGACTTTGTCGAAGGAGGAAATTGGCACACTCCGAGGAACCCCGACACGGTCCAACACGAGCGCCGTAAAATTGGCCGCCGAGCGGTCCTCATCCAGAATAAGAATATTGAGTGCCTCAATTGCCATCAAAACTTCCTTGCCAAAAAAACCTAATCACGACTCTCCATAGCATTCATCTCAAGCGCTGCAATCACGTCCACCACCTGCAGGATAATCCAGGAAACAACCGCGTAAGCACATGCCACCCGAAGCACATTGCGGTGCTTGAGTTCTGTAAACAAGTTATTCATTTGGCATAGGCTCTTTCTCTCCGCCACTAAAATTGTCATTGATTTTTCTGGCCAGATAATATGAGAAATACCCTTGGTAGCGCGTTTGTAATTCCATTTTTTGCCAATCTTTTCCAGTAATGATGATCCGACAATTTGACTGCCCGCACCGGCAAGTCATTTCATAATCATCGTCATCAAACATTGCATAGTCCAGGGTCAGTCCTTCGCCGGATGAAATATCGCGCATGGCTACAAAGGATATTTGACCAAAGACCCCCACATTGGGCGCGCAGGAATGATTCAGATACATCATGGAACTGTCGCGCTCTTTTTTCGTTGTTGGGCCAATATATAAATCATCCGTAATCTGAATATCTGCCGGACCCAGGGTTTTTTTCAATTCATCACAGACCGTTTTTGGGAAAACATATCCACCTTTAACCACAACAATTTCACCAACCTCAATGGCATCACGGGCAAAAAGTCCGGTTCCCTCAATACCGCTTTTTATTTTTTCGGTTTTTTCTGAAAACCATGTGAGGTTCATTTATGAAACTCCCCCTCGTCCGGCGCATTGAGTGCGACCAACACATCTGCCACAAATTCATGCAACTGAAAGCCCTGCCCGCCCGCCGGATCATAACCCCGGCGCACAATGATTAGCCCAAACGACGGAATGATGGCCAGATTTTGCCCGCGATTACCACGCGCGGCATACATATCGTCGGGAACTTCGGGAAAGCGCTCATTATACAGCCACCATTGGGCACCATAGCCAGGGAAACGTTCAGGCGGCTGTGGTCCAGCGGCGGTTGCCACATAGTCCGCCCATCCTTCAGGCAAAATCTGCGCACCTTCCCAAACACCATCATTCAGATAAAGAAGCCCGAGCCGGGCCAGGTCGCGGGCCGTGGTCCAGACCTGGCTGGAGAGGATAAAATTGCCGTCCCAGTCGGTCTCCAGCTGTGTATGAGTCATGCCGATCTTGTAGAGCAATTCCTCAAACGGGAAACGCAAATAGGCATCAAGACCGTCCAGGGA
>JACZYI010000128.1 GCA_022571175.1 Pseudomonadota bacterium | reverse complement strand
AACGGGTAATTGAGGGTCGCCTTGGCCTTGAAGAAGTACTTCAGCGTCACCCGAAGCCCCGCGGCGATATCCAGCAGCAAGAACGTTCTGGCAATATTTTTAAGACTTCTCATGCTCAAATTATCCCTATCAGGATGACAAGTCTAGCCCCCCTCCCTTGAAGGTGCGGTTCATTGCCGAGGCCTTGCTGGGCTCGTAATTGATGCAGAGCTGCCCAAGTTCTGCCACATTCAACGGCTCGTTAAAAAAGAGGCACTTATAAGGCAGTCTCCCTTCTTGGCAGCAACCGTCACCGCCCAAATGTTCGCAGGAAGTGCACATACCAAAGGGCCGTTTGCCACATTCCATAGCGACATGCCCGAGCATTCGTTCCAGCACGTTGGCTAAAAGGCCGCGAGCGCCGGAAGGGAGAGCGCCCACGGCCTCAACCAGAGTTTCGAAGGGATCGTTTGAAAGAGTGTCCCTTGCTTTTCCAGTCAACTCGAGGAGAGTACTGCGGCCGTCGGTCTCTGAGCGTGTTTGGATGAGATAGCGCTTCGCGATCAGGCTCTTAATGGTTTGTGACGCCGTGCCACGCGTCGTGCCATGAAATTCGGCGAAAGCAGACGGAGTACGAGAGAAACGGTTGGCGCGCGAAAAATACCTTAGTGCTGTCCACTGAGCCGACGTCAAGTCCTCTACAAAACCATTACCATATGTCATGCGCCCGAGATGCGCCAGCAGCTCAGCCACCCTGAGTTTGCTCATTTTTGTTTGTTTTGTCATTTAAGAATAGTAGCGTTTCAAAATTATCTTGACAAGGCCAAAAATAGAAAATAGTTTCGTTTCGATATTATTTTTCTTCTACAAACTCAGATTAAGGAATGTAGGAAAAACCGATGCAGATCAGCAACATGGCCTATATGGGCGTCGAATCCATGGTGCGGCTGGCAGTGTTTGGTGAGAACACGCCCTGTACGATGCAAGGCTTGGCTGTATGGCTTAACCATTCTGAGTCGTATACCGAAATCCTGATGGCACGGCTGCACGCCGCCGGACTGGTCAAGATCAACTATGGCCCCGGCGGTGGGTGCTATATCGCCCGCCCCGCCCATCGGATCACTGTCGCCGAAATCTTTCAGGCTTTGAATGAGCCCAGCAGCCTTTTGAAGCGCCCCCTGAATGAAATCACGTTCGAACCCGAAGAGTACGGTGACCTTCACGGTACTGACCTCCTCTGGGAATCGCTCAAGAGGAATATTTTGCTATTCCTCAACGGTATTTCGCTTGCTGACATAGTACAGGAACGTATTTATTCATTTGCCAACGACGAGACCGAAAGTCATCCCGATTTTCAGACAAGTATGCATTCGATGGCCAAGCATTGATTAAGTTCAGCAGGTCTCAGTACCCCCCTTTGTGTTTTTAAAGGTTGAAAGGAAGGATATGACATATGTAGTCATGGAAGCCTGCATCAAGTGCAAATACATGGACTGCGTGGAAGTGTGTCCGGTAGACTGCTTCTATGAGGGCGAAAACATGCTGGTCATCAACCCCGATGAATGCATCGATTGTGGCGTGTGTGAGCCGGAATGCCCGGCAGAAGCAATTCTTCCTGATACCGAAGATGGCTTGGAACAATGGATTGAGTTAAACAGCAAATATGGGGATATCTGGCCCAACATCGCCACCAAGAAGGAATCCCCGCCGGATGCCGATGAGTACAAGGGCGGGGCTGATAAATTCAAGAAGTACTTCAGCCCTGAACCGGGCTAGACTCTACCGGACGGGTGATCTGGCGAGTATCACCAAGCCCCCTGCAGGAGGAAAACTATTGGCCAACTCATCTGGTAGTGTGCGCTCGCTAAAGATATATGATGAGAGCGGTTCAAACCTTGAATGGCACCGGCGAAAAAGTGTTAATGATGGAATTCACCTAGTAGTCGATTGAAAAAAAAGGGAGGAAGAAAAGGTGCTTTCCATTTTGAAAGAGGCGATCCGACAAATTCAGTCTAGCAAGCCTATCATTCTGCTGGATGCCGATGATCGGGAAGGCGAGGGCGATTTCGCCATGGCGGCGCAGTTCTGCACTCCCGAGCTCATAAACTTCTTTCTATCCAAGGGGCGTGGTTTGCTATGTCTTTCGTTGCCTCCGGCCGTGGCCGCCCGAATCGGTGTCAAAAGCTTGGCGATAGGTGGGAAGAAATCATCGGCCACGACCCCATTCGGAGTTCCTGTTGACCTCGACGATGGGTCCTCTGGCATCGCCGTGTCGGCAAGATGCGCTACGATCAGAGCCACTTGTGATGAATCTAAATCCGCGCGGGATTTCAAGCGTCCCGGACACGTCGCTACCCTACTGGCCAATCCGAACGGGCTTCAAGGTCGAATCGGCCATACCGAAGCGGTGTTAGACCTCCTTTGCCTGGCGGGAATTGCCGGACCCGGGGTGTTATGTGAAATCTTGGGTGCTGATGGCGAGATTGCGACACACAAGGAACTCTTCGAGATAGGTAAAAGGCACAAAATCCCCATTCTCCACATCGACACATTGATCAAGCGCCTGAGAACACAATAGACCATATGATCAGACAATCACTATGGCCGCTGATTCTTTATCAACCATTCCAAAGTCCCAATACCAATTTCCTCGCAAGCATTTATTCCCGGGTAACATAAAGGGTACAGATTTTCCGCTTTCCGGTGTTGTTGCATGCAACATCATGGGACAACATATCTCTAAAATGCCAAGGATTTCAGGGGGTTGAGGTCACTGCATGCTGCTCCGTGCAGTAACATGTTTCACCCGGGGTCAAGGGGGAGGCCAAAGATATATTTAAGTATGGGGTTCAATTCCTTTTCCGCGGCACCATTTTTTATTTTATTTATTTTCGGAATTTAGGCGTCCAGCTTTCTTCAATTTTATCTTCGTCCTCTAAATCCTCCGCGAATTCATTTGGTATTATCAAAGACGGCTAGTTCGTAGGTGATACACCATTCAACCATGACCCGGTAAATGAGCGCCATGAGTTTACGATTGCCGCCACTGCGGCGCGTCTCGGCCATCACCTTGGTGATAATGTCATCGACCCGCGCCGGGTTGCGGATCTCAGTGCGGTTCTGTTTGATATGTCCGGCCTGGCGGACGTATTCGAGACGCTCGGTGATCAACACGACGATCCCCCTATCGATACGATCAATCTCGCTACGGACCTCTCCCAAGGTTGTGCATTGTTTCATGATAAGTCTCTTAAGTGCAGGTTTTGTTGATGTTTATCCGGTCCTGCGGCCTTGCCCCAGGATTTCTTTGTTTGCCAACCCTCATATTGCTGCTGTGGGTGACCAGGCGTTTGGACAACTCTTTCAGCAGAGCATCGTTTTGTTCCTCAACGGAAATCTCCTTTATTGAAGAAAAACAAAGTTCCCAATTTCCAAAAATGTATTTGCCTGCGCGTTTTCTTTTCCATTTTGCAACGGCCCTATCTCTTTCCTCCAACATTTCCCTGATTTGGGGTCGAAACAAGCGCAACATGGCGGTCACCCACCGGCTCACCACCCAGGACGGCTGGGCGGGGCCGAACTGGAAACGTTCAACCTTGGTTAAAATATCCCGGGCCGGGCGCCAATTCTCTCCGGTGATCGACAGGTTGGTTGTGAAAAGGCGGATTGGAATTCCGTAAGGGTCCATGGAAATAGCTAAAAGGTGGCAGATTTTGCCGTCATGCTGATCCGTGCCGTTCACTGCGAATCGTCCGGTTGACCGGTGATTTTGAGGTATGGTCTTATCCTGCAAAAAAATGTGAAAGTGCGCATGTTTGCCGGTACGGAGGGCGTGGCAGGATAACTGAGAGGGGCCTTCATAGCCGGTGGCATTGCTTGAGGGGGATAAATCAAATTGGTAGAATGCCTCCTTCCTGGGCAGCAAATTTTTGACAAGATGTACATTATTCTTGGCCAGAAATCTGTGCCATTCAACAACTTTCAAGCCCGCTTCGACCATATTTTTCAGGTCTTTTACAGTGTATTTTTCAAGGTTGACAGTCGATCGTTTCCCGATCATGCAGTGCTCTCCTGCAAAAAATGAAGGTTACCGCAAAAGGAAATTTCTGAATTTGATTTGCCTCAAGAATGTCATAAAATATTTACCGGCAATTCACCCGTCTTTCGCAGTTCGTCCTGAACTACTTGATTAAGATCAAGGACACGGTGGCCAGCTTCTTTTAAGTGCTTTGATGAAAGCTAGGCTGCAAACCAGGGCGTCGGCCAGGGTGCCGCCCAGGTGGGGTTATTGAGATTTGGACCCAAGGCGTTGGATAACACATGACATTCAGCAAACAATTTTCACCGCCGTTCTCACCGGTCCTGCTTTTGGGGTTGGCATTAAGACCCCTGCCACCGGCGCTGCTGAACCCGCTGTTGGCGCGCGCTTTGGTGATCATGAGAAACCGGCACCCCGAGATATTTGAGCGGTTGGCCGAGCTAGATGATCCGGTCTTTTTGATTGATCCGATTGATTTGCCTTTTGCGTTCTTGCTACGTCCAGGCCCAAAACACCCCAGTTTGCGCACCATTAGTGATCCGTCAAAGGTGAAGCCGGTTGCAACCATCCGTTCGTCTTTCCTACAGTTCATAGGATTGCTGGAAGGAAAGTGCGACGGCGATGCGCTGGCCTTCTCACGCGATCTGGTTATCGAGGGGGACACCGAAGCCGTTCTGATCTTGCGCAATGCCATTGATGCCTCGGATATTAATCTTATGGACGACATCTTCGGCAGCCTGGGACTTTTTGCAAAACCCCTGCAAGCCTCGGTCGGAATAATGGGCCGCATATTTAATCGCTTAAACGACGATCTTGAAATTTTTCGCAACGCCACTTTCAGACCCATTCAACAGGAAAACGCGGCACAAGGGGATAAGTTTAAATCACTTCAGGGGCGGGTTCATAATCTAGAAAAAGCCGCCAAATTCCGATCTGGCAGGGAAATAAGATCATGAATTCACCGCTTGAAATCGTTTGCCCGGCGGGAACACCGGCAGCCTTGAAGGTGGGAATAGATGCCGGTGCAGATTCAATTTATCTGGGCTTTCGCGACGAAACAAATGCCCGTAACTTTCCGGGGCTGAATTTCAGCCGGAGTGAGCTGTCAGAGGCCGTTTGCTTCGCCCATGACCGGGGGCGGAAGGTGTTGGTGGCTATCAACACGTATGCCACGGCAGGCAATCTGGCTCCGTGGTTCCGCGCGGTAGACGATGCCGCCGCCTGCGGTGTTGATGCTATTATTGTCGCCGATATCGGTGTTCTGGAATATGCTGTAAAACACCAGCCACAATTACGGCGCCACCTGTCGGTTCAGGCCTCGGCCAGTACCGCTCAGGCAATTAAGTTTTACCAACAGGAGTTTGGTATCAGCCGCGTGGTTTTGCCACGGGTTCTGACGGTCGGGGAAATTACGGCGCTGAACCAGGAAATCAACATCGAAACCGAGGTCTTTATCTTCGGCGGTCTTTGTCCCATGGCTGAGGGGCGGTGCAGCCTGTCGTCCTATATTACCGGCATTTCCCCGAATAAGGAAGGGGTTTGCTCCCCCGCCAGCCATGTGCGTTATTCCGAGGAGGGGGGGCAAATGATCTCGCGCCTTGGCGGCTATATTATCAATGCTTTCAAGGCGGGGGAGGCCGCCGGATATCCCACCCTG
>JACZYI010000127.1 GCA_022571175.1 Pseudomonadota bacterium | reverse complement strand
ACAAAAGAAAGCCACCTGATCAAATCCAAATCGACGATGCAGAAACACTAACTATTCCGGCTTATGCCCGTGAACTATTGACCGATGAATTATCGTTGTTAACAGGCTGGTATTTTCGCGCTCTCGGTCGGTGCGGGCTGGAACGTGCAAAAATGGAGCTTTTCGCTCTGTTTGGGCCTTTATTGGACCTGATCATGGAAGCCGAGCCCGTTTTGGTGCTTCGTGATTATCATGCAGAAAATATCATATGTCTGGATGATCGCCCGGGACTTGGCCGGATCGGTTTGTTGGATTTCCAGGATGCAGTCCGTGGTCACCCTGCCTATGATCTGGTGTCCTTGTTACAGGACGCACGCCGTGATGTAAGTCCCGAACTTGAACAGGCCATGATCAAAAGATATCTTTCGGCGCGGAATTTGGGTGCCAGCAACAAGGATGAAAAAGACTTTTTGCTCGCCTATCATATTTTGGGTGCCCAGAGAAACTGCAAGATTCTGGGTATTTTCGCACGCCTGTGCCTGCGAGACGGAAAACCCGGCTACCTCAATTTAATTCCTCGCGTGTGGGGGCTGTTGGAGCGAAACCTGGATTACCCGGAATTAGCTCCCATTAAAGACTGGTTTAAAAAGGTTTTGCCTGCACCACAGCGCAAAATTCCAGAAACTTCCCCAAAGCACATCCCTGCCTATGCCATGATATTAGCTGCCGGACTGGGTTTGCGGATGAAGCCACTAACCGATGATCGCCCCAAGCCGATGATTGAGGTTTTGGGCAAACCGATGATTGAATCGAGTCTTGCCCAGTTGAAAAAAGCGGGCGTACGTTATTGCGTTATTAATTTACATCACAAAGCTCAGGTGATGGAACAACATCTCTCTTCCTGGAACGGTCGACCAAGACTGACATTTTCTGACGAGCGCGAACGGCTACTGGACACGGGCGGCGGTATTCTGAATGCCCTCCCCAAACTTGGGTGCCGTCCTTTTTATGTCCTGAACGGCGATGCTGTGTGGAAAGATCAGGGCAAGTCTGTGCTGGAGACTCTGGCCATGTCATGGGATGAAGACCAGATGGACAGTTTAATGCTCATGGTCCCCCTGGAAGACGCTCACGGCTATGGGGGTGCAGGTGATTATTTTATGAGTGATTCAGGTCAACTGGCCCGCCGTAAAAACGAACTTCGTGCGCCCTATATTTATGGCGGAATTCAGATGGTTCACCCCCGACTTTTTGACCGCGTGGAGAAAGAACAGTTTTCCATGAATATTTTATTCGACAAAAGCCAGCGCGCGGGTCGATTATACGGTCATATCCTCAAAGGCCTGTGGGTTCATGTGGGAACACCAGAGTCCATAAAAGTTGCTGAGGATTTACTTCGCAAATAAGGCAGGATGCGCGGTTGAAAATGAAAAATATATTTAGCCGTTCACCAAGTCTTTTTAATATTCCTGCCACCTGTTCCTTCGTCGACGCGCTTGTGACGGGCTTGATTACCTTATCGGACGGCCGACCTGAGGCATTAGCAGAAATAACCCTGTTTTTGCCATCGCGGCGTGCCCGACGTGCTGTGCAGGATGCATTTTTACGCCATTCCAAGGGAAGTGCCCTGCTTTTGCCGAAACTTACTGCTCTTGGAGATATTGACGGTGAAGATATGTTTCAGGAAGCTGAAACCCTGACGTCACTTGATATTGAGCCCGCCATCAATGATCAGCAACAATTATTGCTAATGACCAAGCTGGTCGCCAGGGCATCGCCCGGCATCGGAAGGGACAAAAGCTCTCTGGCACAAAATCTGGGGCTTGCGCGCGCTCTAATTCATACTCTTGATGCCATGGAGAGTGATGGTATCAGCCTGAAACAACTCCAGAATCTCGTACCCCAGCCTCTAGCCCATCACTGGCAGAAAATAATGGGCCTGCTGGAAATTCTGTCCGGGGAGTGGCCAAACATCCTCAATGCCCGGGGTGTTATTTTACCGACCGAGCGACGAAACAAGCTCCTGCGAGCCCTCGCAAAAAAATGGGCTGCACATCCTCCCAAGGGGATTGTGCTGGCGGCGGGCAGCACCGGTTCACTTCCCGCAACCAGGGAATTATTGCATGTGATTGCCCGCTTGCCCCGAGGAGGCGTGATATTGCCCGGTCTTGACTTTGAGATGGATGATGAAAGTTGGGATGCCATTGATGATAATCATCCGCAGGCCATGCTCAAAAACCTGCTGGCCGCAATGTCCGTGGCGCGAGCAGAGGTTGAACCCTGGTTGCTCACTCCAGAACTTCAGAAAATCACGCAAGGGAAAGCCGAGCGATTCCAGATTCTGAGTGATGCATTGGCACCGTCACTCTGTTTGAACAAATGGCGCCAATTGTCCAAAAATCATTCCTCAAAAGCGTTGGATGGACTCTGTCAAATTAATTGCCCGGGCTTGCGGGAAGAAGCGGGTGTTATTGCGCTCATGATGAGAGAGACACTTGAAACACCGGGGAAGACTGTAGCACTGGTGACGCGAGACCGTCGACTTGCGCGCCGTGTGGCATCGGAATTACAGCGATGGGTGCTGGAAGTAGAGGATTCAGCGGGCGTTCCCCTGATCGATACACCGGTGGGAAGTTTTTTGCAGTTGATTGTTGAAGCGGCAAGTGAAGAATTTGCACCCGTCTCATTGTTGGCGCTGGTTAAACACCCCTTTTGCCACGCTGGTCATGATCGGGCAGACGTTCTGGCAGAGATCCGGTTATTTGAAATGGAGTCGTTGCGCGGTCCCCGCCCACCTTCTGGTTTGAAATTTCTCATAAAGATGTCCAAGGCAAGTGATAAACCTCTGCCGGTTATCCAAAAACTGTTTGCTCTCCTGAAGCCACTGGAGTCTGCGTTCAATAAAAAGTCTCTCAATCTGGACTCATTGATAACAAACCATCTGAAAGTGGCAGAAAAACTTGCTCACGCTCCCGGACAACAATCAGACCCGAGCCCGTTATGGTCAGGAGAAGCCGGCAAGGTGGCTGTTGAATTCTGCCGCGATCTGCAAAGTGCCAGTTCTGTTATGGGGCGGATAACTGTGGCTGATTATCCCGCATTCTTCCGTGAAATGATGTCCGACTTCGTAGTTCGCAAATCATTCGGTACTCACCCACGTCTCTTTATCTGGGGGCCTTTGGAAGCCAGGCTCCAACATACTGACCGTATGATTTTAGGGGGTATGAATGAGGGAAGCTGGCCACCCGCGCCCGCTATTGATCCTTGGATGAGTAGGCCCATGCGAAAGGAAATCGGCTTGTCCGGCCCGGAACGCAGAATTGGACAAGCTGCTCATGATTTTATGAGTGCGGTCTCGGCCAACGATGTTATCATTACCCGGTCTTTGAGAATTGACGGCACACCCAGCATTCCAAGCAGATGGCTGAAACGAATTGAAGCCCTGGCCCACCCCCTGGTGGGAGGGGATATGCCCTGGCTCAGCTGGCAAGCCTTACTGGACCGGGCAGAGCATCATACACCCACGCCTCCACCTGACCCAAAACCCCCTGTAGCTGCCCGACCCAAAACCTTCTCGGTCACCCAAATCGAAGGCTGGCTTCGTGACCCTTACCATTTATATGCCAAAAAAATTCTGAAACTCAACCCGCAAGACCCACTTAATATGCCGCCTGATGCCGCTGAAAAGGGAAGTTTATTCCATGACATTCTTGATGAGTTCGTCAAAAATACTTCCGAAGAAAAAGACCTGACAAGCGTCGATAAATTGCTTGAAACAGGACGGAGTTTTTTTTCCCGACATATAGATCGTCCGGGTGTGTGGGCTTTCTGGTGGCCTCGTTTTGAAACCATAGCCAGAGCTTTTGTAGATATCCAAGAGGATCGTGCCGAGGGCAAACGTATCCTGGCTACAGAAATTAAAGGAAAAACCCGCTTTGGCAACAATGGGGAATACACCTTAACGGCGCGGGCGGATCGCATTGATCTTGTTTGCGACGATAAGACTATCGAGATTATTGATTATAAAACCGGCATAGTTCCATCCCTATCTATGGTCCGTGCCGGTCATGCCTGCCAGCTCCCCCTAGAAGGCTGGATCCTGGAGAATGGTGAGTTTGAGTTTATAAAACCGCAAAAGCTGTCCGCACTTTCATACTGGAAGCTAGGTGGCAGCTCCTCTGCCATAAAAATCACTGTCATTGATAAAGATTTGGAGAACTTGGTTCAGCAAGCGGGAGAGCAGCTAAAAACCCTGGTGGCCAAATTTAACGATGTGCAAACGCCCTATCTCTCCAAACCCAGACCTAAACTCAGATCCTATGAAGATTATGACCAGCTGGCACGGGTCAAGGAGTGGCAAAATGAGCCATTTTCAATCGAGGCAAAGCCATCCCCTGTAGCGGCAGAGAAGGTGGAAAAATGAAACCTTTGACTCGGGATCAAATCAGGGCCAGCAACCCCGAGGCCAGTGTTTGGGTGTCTGCCTCTGCGGGTACGGGAAAAACGCATGTTCTGACAGCCCGGTTTTTGCGTCTGTTGCTACGCGGTTCCGATCCGTCCGTCATATTAAGCCTGACTTACACCCGTGCTGCAGCGAATGAGATGTCTATGCGGATATATGATGAGCTGAGCCAATGGCCGAAGCTTGGAGATGCAAAACTGGCTGCAACCATAGCTCAACATACCGGTGAAAAGCCTGATCAAGTGATGCTGGAAAGGGCCAGAACTCTCTTTGGTCTCATTCTTGATACGCCCGGTGGTTTGAAAATCCAGACCCTTCATGCCTTTTGCCAGTCTGTCCTTCGCCGTTTCCCCATCGAAGCTGGCCTGTCGCCGGGCTTTGAAGTCCTGGATGAAAGAACAGCGTCTGAACTGAAAGCTGATGCTGTTGAACTTGTCTATACAAATTCAAGGAAAAACCCTAAAAGCAGTTTTGCTCTCGCCTTACGAAAAATTGCCTCCGAAATATCAGAATTCTCCTTTGAAAATCTTCTGGCCGCCATGATGTTCTCTCAAAGAGCAATTATGCGCAGTCTCCAGCACCATGGTGGCACTATTGGTTTTGGCAAAGCCATTCAGCAGGTTCTGGATTTAAACCCTGGAGAAACAAAGTCGGATGCGGTTGAACAATTTTACGCAAGTCTGCGGCCACAATCGGAAATACTCCTTTCGCTGTGCGAAGTGCTGTCAGCAGGAAATGTCGGCGAATCTCGCTGTGCAAAAACACTTAAGGCCCTGCTGGACCAAGTAAAAAACGGTCGTGCCCATATGGTCATGGTACAAAACTATGCAGAATCGCTGCTGGCTGATGTTAATAATGCCCAAAAACGCCGTCCCAGAGCCAAGCTTTTGTCAAAGAAGAAAGCAGAGAGCCACCCGGACATTACCCATATTCTTGAAGAACAAGCCGCCACATTGCTTTTGCTTCTCGATCGACTGGACAGAATTTCACTGGCGGAACATACCTCCGCTCTGGTCACTCTGGCCGAACGCATATTCAGCCATTACAGATCGCTCAAACAACAAAGAGGCTATCTGGATTATGATGACCTGATCGACATCACGGACAGGCTTTTTCAGCAACCCGGACTGGCACCCTGGATTCTTTATAAACTGGACGATGGCATTGATCATATCCTTGTAGACGAGGCCCAGGACACCAACCGCATGCAGTGGCGCTTGCTGGAAGCAATATCGGATGAATTT
>JACZYI010000010.1 GCA_022571175.1 Pseudomonadota bacterium | reverse complement strand
GCGATGTGAGCACATGTGCACGAATGCCCGTTTGATTGCAATTATCTTCCAGCCCTTCACAATAATTACAATCTTCCATGTCATAACGCCCCAACACCCGCTCGCCGGTAAGTGTCTGGCCTTCGACCAATAAATCAAGATACTGGCCGAACCCGCGTCTGAGCGCATAACTCCAGTCGCTGTTGGCCACCAGAATTTCTTCCTCTTCGGGGGGAATTTCAGCCACCGCAGATCCCGCCAGGCTCAACAGAGCCAAGCTACAAGCGACTGTTACTTTATGGATTAATTTCCGCATTTCCCTCCCTGCATACATCATCTGAATGCCTCACATGAAGAGCTAAATTATCCGGAGATCAAGATATGCTTGTCCTCAGAGCTTTATAATTCCTATTATGCCTTCAAAATAGTGACTTGGCAGGGAATGGTGAATGACCAGAGGATAATCATGCAGAAAAAAATCAAAAACCGGATAATCAGGAGCGTCTTTTTATTGGGCACCGCGGGCATAATGACGGCCTGTTCAGGTGAAGTGAGCAAAGAAAGCGATGCCATCGCTCTGGTTGGAGCCACAGTGATTGACGGCACGGGCGCAGACGCAATTAAAAATGCCCTCATTATTGTTGAGGGTGATAGAATTACTTGTGCGGGAGACAAAGAGAGCTGCCTTATTCCCGAAGGTGCAATAATTATTGATCTCACAGGCAAATATGTGACTCCGGGATTGGTCGATTCTCACATTCATTTTGGTCAAACGGGATGGCTGGACGGACGACCTGACGGGGTTAATGTGGGCGGTCGCTATCCGTATGAAGACGTGGTGGCAGATTTACGGGATCACCCGGAAACCCGTTACCGAAGTTATCTCTGTTCTGGTGTAACGGCTGTTTATGATGTGGGCGGATTTCCCTGGACCATTGGCCTGAAAGAAGGCGCGGAAAATAATACAGCCGCCCCGCATATTGCGGCTGCCGGACCACTTGTTTCTCACGCAGGACGTCTCATTATGAGTGCAGGCGGGGAAAGCACTTTCATCATGTTGACCAGCGAAGACGTCGGCATTGAAGCCGTTCGGCAAATCAAATCCTGGGGAGCAGATGCTGTTAAGGTTTGGTTTTTGGCTCCCTCCGAGGAAGATCGGGCCGAAATAGATGCGCGGTTTATGGCAGTGGCGAAGGAAGCCAAAGCACAGGGAATAAATCTGATCGTGCACGCCACCACCTATCGCGAAGCCAAAATTGCCGTGGATGCGGGTGCCCATATGCTGGTGCATAGCGTTACCAATCAACCCGTTGACGATGATTTTATCACCGCAATGAAAGCCAGCGGAACATTTTATGCTCCTACATTATTCGCCGGAGCCAACTGGGGCATGGCCATTGCCGCCGCAGGGCTGCAATTTGTGCCCATCATAGATGACCCCAATGGCTGCGTGGACCCGGCCACAAGAGAGAAACTCCTGTCAGCACCAGAGCAAAATGAATATGTTCTTTTTGAAACAAGCCAGGAAATTTTTCAGGCCGGGCTAGCCCGGAATGAGGTGGCGCTTCAGTTGATGAATGAAAATCTGAAACGGGTTCATGATGAAGGTATTCCGGTTGTGATGGCCACCGATGCGGGCAATCCCATGACTTTACACGGAGTCTCGGTTTATGCCGAGATGGAAGGCATGCAAGCAGCCGGGCTGACCCCCCGTGAAGTAATCGTGGCTGCAACACAGACAGGTGCCCGGGTTATGGGCAGGGAAAAGGATTTTGGCACTCTGGAAGCGGGGAAAATAGCGGACCTTATTGTACTTTCAGAAAACCCGCTTGAAGATGTGTCCACTTTCAGAAGCATAATGCAGGTGATGCGGGCGGGGAAAATGCATGATATTGCTGATCTGAGCTGGAATTCCCTAGACGTCCCCGATTAAAAAGCTGGCCACCTGATCGAGACTTTTTTTATGGAGCGCTTCCGCAGGAATGGTGGCGTCGTCACTGGGATGCCCGACGACAATGATCATCATGGGCTTTTCATTTTCGGGTCGGCCACAAATTTCATTCAAAAAACCCATGGGGCTTGGTGTGTGAGTCAAGGTCGCAAGACCAGCATTATGAAGCGCTGTCACCAATATGCCGCAGGCAATGCCGACCGATTCCGGAACATAATAATTTTTAATCTTTTCCCCACCGGGTCCAATGCCATAACGTTCAGCAAACACCACAATCAACCAGGGCGCCGATTTCAGAAATGGCTTCTCAGGATTAGTGCCCAATGGTTTGAGGGCGTTGAGCCATGCCTTGCCAGCCCGCCCGGCATAAAATTCGCGTTCTTCTTTTTCAGCCTCTTCACAAATGGTGCCCCGGAAAGGTCCTTCACCGAGCACTGCGAAATGCCACGGTTGCATATTGGCGCCATTCGGTGCTGTACCTGCGGTTAAAATTGCCTTTTTGATGATCGCGCGCGGAACCGGCTTGGTTGAGAAATCCCGCACCGTGTGGCGTTGCTTCATCAAAAGATAGAAGGTCTCAGCCCGCTCCAGCATTTCCACATCGGAATAATCTGCCCGGTGGGGCAGTGGCACCGGTTTGTAAGAGTCGTCTTCCTGCCAGAAATCACTCATATGAAATTCCGTTCAATAATATTTTTCAGGCACAAATTTGAAAAAGATCAATCAAGCGTTGCCTTGTAACGCTTGAGGGAAATTGTAGCCGTGATAACCAGGATGATCAAAAGATTGAGCAGATGCATTTTAATATCTCCAAATTCGGCCGACTTCAGGAAAATGGATTTGACGATGCGTACAAAATGAGTCAGTGGCAAAATTTCTCCAATCCATTGCGCCCATTTAGGCATGCCCGAAAAGGGGAAAAGAAACCCTGACAGCAAAATTGATGGCAGGAAGAAAAACATTCCCATCTGCATGGCCTGCAATTGATTGGTGGCAATGGTGGAAAGTGTGAACCCCACCGAAAGATTGACCGTAATAAAAATGATAAGCGCCAGCGAGAGTAACCAAAGGTCCCCTAAAATAGGTACTTCAAAAATAAAGCGCGCCGCGACAAGAACCAAAAAGGCCTGAAAAGAGGCTCCCATTATAAACGGGATGATCTTTCCGCTCATGACCTCAAAGGGATGAACCGGCATGGCAAAAAGATTTTCCAATGTGCCGCGCTCCCGCTCACGAGCCAGGGTAATGGCCGTAATCATGACGGTAGTCATGGTCAATATGATGCCCAGAAGCCCCGGAATCGTGTTGTAATGCGTAATATTTTCCGGGTTATAACGTCGATGAATTCGAAGTTCCACCGGTGGCGGTATAGGCCGCAAGTGAGCCAGCGGACCCTTAAGATCATGATTGAGAGCTAAAAAGTTGACCTGCATAGCGGCACTGGTAGCCCGCGCTGTCACAACCGGATCTGTTGCATCGGCTTCGATCAGCACTTCCGGGCGCTCACCCCGGATTAGGGCCCGTTCAAAATCCTCGGGGATGGTAATTGCAAAAAGAATTTTCCCTTCCAGGAACAACTCCTCCACATCCTCCACCCGGTCCAGATGATAGTTAAACGAGAAATATCCGGTATTTTCGAGTGCTGTCAAATATGAGCGCACCAGAGGTCCGCTGTCCGCCTGTATCACCGCAGTGGACAATAGTTTTGGATCAGAATTGATGGCGAAACCAAAAAGCACCATTTGCATAAAGGGAATGCCGAGCAGCATGGCAACCGTTAATCTGTCACGCTTTAGCTGGATAAATTCCTTTCGGACCAGTCCCAAAATCCGGGATAATGAAATTGGAAACTTCTTCATTGGATCGGAACCCCCGCACTATTGGAGAAATGGATAAATACATCCTCAAGTCCAGGCGGTACTTTTTCCACCGCAACATCCGGTGAAGAGGCCGCTTCGATTACGGCTTTTTCAAGCGCCTTTTCGTCTGTGCCACTTGCCCGGATGCGAGCACCGAAGGGTGCCATAGTCTCAACCGCAGAGGCTTTACTCAAGATCATTTGTACATCTGTGAGGTTCTCGCCCTCAATTCGCCAGGTATGCAAGCCAGAGAGCTTAATCAGCTCAGGGCCAGTGCCCTGTGCCAGCAGCTTGCCGTTAGACAGATAAGCCAACCGATGGCATCTCTCGGCCTCATCCATGTAGTGGGTGGACACCAGAACCGTGATGCCTTTGGCCGCCATCTCATGGATTTCATCCCAAAAAGAACGTCGTGCCTTGGGATCCACGCCTGCGGTGGGCTCGTCCAGCAACAGCAGTTCTGGCTCATGAATCATGCAAGCCACCAGGGCAAGTCTTTGCTTCCAGCCCCCGGACAGAGCACCCGCCAATTGCTTGCGGCGGTCATAGAGACCCAAACTCGACAAAGCTGCAGCAACTCTCTCTTTGAGATTGTCCATCTGATACATGCGGCAAACAAATAAAAGATTTTCTTCTATGGTCAAATCTTCATAGAGACTGAATTTTTGGGTCATATATCCCACGCGTTTTTGAATCTCGGTACTTTCGCGCATAATATCAAAACCAAGACAGGTGCCGGAACCGTCTTCAGGTGACAGTAGTCCGCAAAGCATTCGAATGGTGGTTGTTTTACCACTACCGTTTGGACCCAGAAATCCGAAAACTTCTCCGCGGCGTACCTTCAATGAGACATGATCGACCGCAATCTGGTCCGAAAAACTCTTGGTCAGTCCGGTCACATCAATGGCATATTCAGAATCGTTACTCATGGCACGGGGCCATCCTTCAACAGCCGGACATCCACGGGCAGACCGGGAGCCAATATGGCCAGCGGCGCATTTGGTATGGCTTCAACCAGAAACACAAGCTTGTGGCGTACGGTTTCAGAAAAAATGATCGGCGGCGTGAATTCAGCCTCAGGCGATATAAAATTGATGGTCGCAGCCAGGCCATCACCACAATTGTCGCAATCCACGCTCACCTGCATGCCAGGCGAAATCAGGGACAGAGCCGTTTCGGGCACAAAAAATCTGATTTTTCGATCCTTATGGGCCAAAAAGCTGAGGGTTGGTCTTCCCGCAGAAACATATTCACCTGCCCGGTAATAGATGTCTGCAATCAGACCATCATCGGGCGCATAAAGTCTGCGTTGAGCGAGCCGCCAGTTGGCTTCGGCAAGAGTGCTCATGGCACCCGCAACAACCGCCTCAGCCGCAGCTATTTCATCGACCCTCGCTTCCAGTTGAGCGGTTACAAGCTGCGCTTCAATCTCCCGCACGCGTGCCCTGCTTGAGATAAATGCTGCCTGGGCTGAATCCAGCGTCTCGACGGACGCCACACCGTTTTCCACCAAATCCTTCTGCCGTGTCAGATAGACTGTCGCTAATTCTCGCTCAGCCATCGCCTGAGTCAGGCGTTCTTCAATGGCAGTAATTTCACTTTTCCGCCCGCCCTTTAATAAATTATCCAGATCCGCTTTTGCTTTTTGAAGCGCAGCTGTAGCACCCGCCAATACTGCCTCCTGCAGCCCGCTTTCAAGACTGAGTAAATGGTCTCCAGCCAGAACAATTTTACCACGATCTGTGATCAACTCCTGGACCTGGCCACCTTCCGGTAACCCAAATATCGGTATTGTCCTTCTACAAAGCCCTGCCAGAGCATGTCTTGCGCGTAGGAAGTTCCCGCCCAAATCCCGGACAGACTCACAAGTATTAAAAATTTCAAAGTCCATCTTTTCATATTCTCTCCCCTGTGTTTTCCGCCAATATTCCGGTAAAAAAGATATCAAGCGCCGTTTCCACATGCTTGGCGGGCTGGAGCTCCACGGCCTCAGCAAACCCGGGTGAATTGGTCATGAGCGCCATCATAAGAAATGGAGCCATCATGATTCTGGCCGCATCCGGGGGCGATATTCCCCTGAATTCTCCCGTATGAACACCGCGTTCGATGAGGGCAGTGAATAACCGAAACATTCGTTTGACCACATTTTCCCGGTAAAAACTTGCCAGGGCCGGAAAATTACCTGCTTCTGAGAGGATAATTTTAGGTATGGCACCCAGGCGCGTTTCGGCAATCATTTTTCCTATCTGTTCCAATATGGATTTCAGCAGAGGTGCGATGTCTCCCTGGTGGGACTCAATCATTTTTTCAAAAACATCAATATTTTCGATGATATCTGCCTTAACAACCTTGCGAAAAAGATCTTCCTTGTCATTGAAATACAAATATACCGTGCCCTTGCTAACCCCCGCTCGCTCAGCCACGTCCTCCAATCTTGATGCGCTGAACCCCTTTTCAGCAAACAGCTCCAATGCGGCAGCCATTATTTCTCCCGGGCGATCATCCTTGCGCCTGGCCCACCGTGGTTCAATCGATAATTGATTCATTATTTGCACCGTAAATAACTGACTGAAAAGTCATTTATTGGAGAACTCACCATTTGTCAATCATTCTCGCTGATAATTGCACTCACGGAAAACCAGCGCTTGTGGGTCATCTTTACTAGCGGATACGCCAACAGAGACTTATAGTTCTGGGTAAGATGCCAGAAGGAAAACTGCATGAACAAGAGTTGCAACCCGGAAATTGGAATGCGCAGACCTAAAATTGGATTGGCGCTGGGTTCTGGTATCGCCCGGGGCTTTAGCCATATTGGCGTCATTCGCGCCATGTTGGCTCGAGGCATCGTCCCTGATGTGGTAGCAGGCACGTCTATTGGTGCCGTTGTGGGTGCAGCTTATGTCTCCGGCGGTCTCGACTCGCTTGAGACGTGGGCCACTGGCCTCGCCAAGACCAATTTTCTCCGCTTCCTGGACTTCAAGATTATGGGGGGAGGACTATTTGGGGGGGAGAAACTCTATGATTTGATGCGGAACAGTTTTGGCCATGTCAATATAGAGGATTTGGAAACGCCCTTCGTTGCCATCGCGACCGAGCTCATGACCGGGCACGAGGTCTGGATCGACAAGGGTAATCTTGTGGACGCGGTACAGGCGTCATTTGCCCTGCCCGGCGTTTTTGAGCCCATATGCCATAATGGCAGGTGGCTTGTGGATGGCGCTCTGGTCAATCCTATTCCGGTTTCCATTTGCCGTGCACTCGGGGCAGAACTGGTGATTGCTGTTAACCTGTCGGAAGATATTTATGGTCGAGCCCGGGCCGAACGACAGGGCGAGACCACCACCGGAAAATATGGTGTGTTCAATGAATTCATACCGGGTAGCAATCCTCTGGAGCAGAAGGGATCAATGTCACTCTTGCGCAAACTTTTGCGCCATGACAGAGGGGCTCCATCGATTTTCGCCAACATGGTGGCATCGCTGAACATTATTCAAAACAGACTGAGCCGAAGCCGTCTGGCAGGTGACCCCCCCGATATTACAATTTCACCACGCTGTGGGCATGTGGGTTTGATGGAATTTCACCGCGCCGAAGAACTTATCGCACTCGGTCAAAAAGCGTTCGAGGATGAGTACACTTACCTAACCGATGCCTTGAACATCATCGGCTATCGAATGAACACATCCGAGCCCACTTAACCGGTTGCGATATAGGCCTTCAAGGCTTCCGCTTCATGCTCCGACTGGGCAATTTTCGATTTTACCACATCGCCAATGGTTATCATGCCGTTGAGCTTGCCATTATCGACTACTGGTAAGTGGCGGATGCGCCGCTCGGTCATAAGATTCATAACTTCCGCAATGGTCATTTCGCTGGAAGCTGTGATGATGTCCCGGGTCATGAGCGCCGATACATTTTCTTTCAACAGCGCTGCCCCTTTCTCGGGAAGACCTCTCGCAACATCGCGTTCCGAAAGGACACCAGCGATATTATCATCGTCATCCAGCACCAGAATCGCTCCGATCCTGTGCTTAGCCAACAGCTTCAGGGCATCCATCAATGGCGTATCCACTCGTACGGAATGGACATGATGGCCTTTTTGGCGAAGGATTTGTGCTACGGTCATTTCCAGTCCTCCTCGGTGTTAACCGAACCAGAACCCATCGAAACTGAAAAAAGTACAATAGAGCGCGGGAATCAGTTCAAGCCAACACCACATATTCCAGAGTATGCCTGATTCGCCCTCCAGAGGGCAAGCCCAACCCCGATTGTAAGTAACGAATTATTAAGGAATTGTTACGGACGACGGTTACGGGTAATGTGGGCAGGTCAGAAATGCTATAAAAGGACAGCTTATGGCCCCGTTACGCGATCCTGTCATTCGAATGTCGCCCAAACCGTCCGACATTAATATCCGCGGACATATTTTTGGCGGCTGGGTCTTGTCACAAATGGATGTGGCGGGCGGAATAACCGCTGCCCGACATTCAAATGGGCTGGTCGCTACGGTCGCCATTGAAGCCATGCAGTTTCATAAACCTGTGCTGGTAGGCGACATCGTCAGCATCTACACCAAGATTGCGAAAGTGGGGCAAACCTCCATGCATGTACATATCGAGGTGACCTCTGACCGTCCGGGCTTGTCTGATGAAATAAAAGTAACCGAAGGCACCTTCATTTTCGTGGCCCTAGATGAAAACGGAAGACCGAGACCAGTGCTACAGGATTAGGGACACTAAAAATCTTACTCAATTAACGTCTGACCTGTTCACACAAAAAAGAACAACTTCCTCCATAAACGCTGCGTCCTCGTCGTCAACATTTCCGCTGTCATTATCGGATTTGAAGGTGGCATATCGACTTTCGGACATGCGATTTCCGACTTCAGTGGCAGTACAGCGGCAGACATTTTCACAAATCTGACCATTGCCAGCAGACAGACAGCCCACCATGCAATCGTCATAAATCTCCTTCAGAATATCTGCACTCAAATTTTGCGCCACAGCCGGCCAAATCAGAATAACGGCAAATACCGATGCAACCAACAAACGTAATGACCTGATAATATTTTGCATGGTAAAATCCTTTCTCATACTGCCCGCCCCGGCCCTGTGCCCTGCCCTTGCCTTTCGCTCTCGGGAACACTAGATAGCAAGGGAGGCGAAACTGTACCGATGATTTTGGGTTGCGTATAGTTGAATCTGGGCCCTTAAAGGGAGTTCGATAATGGCAGAAGCAATGTTCGGCGCCGGGTGTTTTTGGGGCGTAGAGGCCATATTTCAAAAAATAACAGGCGTAACCTCTACCGAAGTTGGCTATGCGGGAGGACATACGGATAATCCAACATATGAGGAGGTTTGCAGTTCCAGGACCGGGCATGCCGAGGTTGTAGCCCTTCAATATGATCCGGCTGTGGTCAACTACGAGACCCTGTTGCAAGCTTTCTGGGAAAGCCATGATCCAACCACCCAAGACCGGCAAGGACCGGATATTGGCACACAATATCGGTCCTGTATTTTCACTTTTGGAGACGAGCAGCAGTCCCTGGCAGAAAGGTCCAAAGCCAGCGCCGCCGGACGATTTGAAAACCCGATTGTAAGCGAAATCAAACCGACACCCCGCTTCTGGCGCGCTGAAGACTATCACCAGAAATATTTTGAAAAGCAGGGTCTGGACGTTTGTCCTATTTAATCTCCACGCTTTTCTTCCAATATTCTTGGCAGGATCAGAGCACCCAAGACCGCTACCAGCGCCAACGACCAGACAAGCGTAGGTCCGGTTGGATAGTCAGTGATAACGGACGCCCACAGCCCAAGAAAAATTCCGGTGATTGCCAAGCCATAAGCGGCTGCAAGCTGGAGTGAAGACGATAAAAAGCTCGCTCCTAAAGCCGGAAAAATAAGCAGGGCAAAGACCATATAAACACCAACGATCTGCACCGATGCAGTCACCGCAACTGCAAAAATCATATAAAAACCCAAACGGCCTATTTTGTTTCTATAGATAAACCAGGCAATCAACAGGGGCAGGTAAACCAGTGCCACCAGCCCAATTTCTGGCCAGTTGGTCCAAAGAATCTGGCCCGCCAGAAGATCCTGCATCTCTTCACCACCCTGGGGTTGATTGGCCAGAATAAGAATCGCCATAGAAGCGGCCAACACAAATGCACAGCCGATCAACGCTTCTTGATATTTTTGAAGATGTTGCTCCGCCCAAGAGAAAAACAGCCCACTGGTCAGGGCTGCGCTGAAAGCAGCCAGATTAACTAGAATGACGCCACCCAGATCGTGAGGCTCACCCAAATAAAGGGTCGCTGAAACAGCCCCCAGCCCGGCAATCTGCGCCGTCGCCAAATCGATAAAAATAATACCTCTCTTCAAAACCTCCAGCCCGAGTGGCACATGCGTGGCCGCCACCAATAGGCTGACAACCAGAGCGGGGGCAATTATTGACCATAATATTGCGTCAAAAATCATCCAGCATACTCCAAAAGCATGGCGATGGTGACGTCAAAGAGCGAGAACAGATCATCTGCTTGTTTGCTGCCCCCGACGGTATATGGCAGGGTTATTTCGGGTATGTTTGTCCGTTCAGAAAGCCATTCCGAGGCGCGATCATTTTCATAAGCAGCGTTCAATATGAATTTCGGATTACTCTCCCCGAGATCCTTTAAAACCGCTTGTAAATGGCTGGTTGAAGGCGGAATGCCGGGACGGGGCTCCAGTGTCGAAACTACTGACATATTCAACCATTCCACCAGATAGACCCAGGTCTTGTGCTGAACCACAATGGGCAGCCCTATCAGGGGTTGAGCTGCCGCTTCCCATTGGGCAATGGCCTGCAGCCAACGGCTCTCGAACCGTGCCAGGCGCTGTTCATAGGTTGCCCTGTTTGCGGGATCTATTTTCGCCAGCCGCTCAGCCAGCTTCCGGGCTACAATTAAGACATTTCGGGGGTCACCAATAATGTGCGGGTTGCCCTGGGGATGGATATCCCCAAGTGCCCGATCGATAATGGTGGGCACCTCCAGTTTTCGTACATAATCAGCCGCCGCCAGGTAGCCAGCCGTGCCTGGCTGGATCTTGCTATTTCCACTTTGCCGCAACAATGTCGGCAACCAGCCAATTTCAAGATCGGCTCCTGTGCAAATCACCAGATCTGCCTTTCGCACCATGGCAATCAAACTGGGTCGGACACTGATGAAATGAGCATCCTGTTTGGCATTGGTCCCATTTTTGACCTTAACAAGATCACCGCCAATTTCTTCAGCCAAGGCGCCCCACTCAGGCTCACAGGCGAAGATAGAAATCTTCGCCTTTGCGGTCGCAGCGGTCATCGCAAATCCTAAAATCAAAAGAGTAAAAGTAAGTTGTCGAAACATGGTTCTATCCTTGCTAATCATTTTAAAAAGTATGAGCTGCATGAGCGCCGATACTCATGATAAATTGAATGTAAAAACGGTTATCCCTGATGAGCTGCGATCTTTCGCGGCTGTATTGCAACCGGATCAGGCTGAATTCATTGTGGGCCCAATCCAGCATGAAACTGTGGTTCCAGGGATTAATGCCAGCTGCGTCGAGGTCTGTGCCCAAGAGCCCAAGGGGAAGTGAGTCTTCCGGAAATAGTTGAGAATATCGATAGCCAACACGCAGTCCTCGCCGGTATTTATAGACACCTTCGAGATAAAACCCGCTATCTCGCCCGCGGTAGGGAATGCCGTTGAAGCTTCCGTCCTGGTAACGCTTCATAAACTCGCCCTGGAGCACGAAATATCTCTCAACAATGTTTCCGTTGGGAGACCACTGATATTTAAAATCAGCGATCAGCAAATCCGTATTACCGGAAAAATCGAGCAACTCCGCAGGCGGAGCTCCTTCTTCACCGGTTTCACGACCCGCAGCATCCGCATGTAGAACCGAAAAACCTAACCGCCAGCTATTCGAAAAGCCCACATCACCGCCAAGTCTGAAGAAGCCTGTATAGGCGCCCGTACCATCATTATCAGCTCCACCAGCCGGGAAATCTGCACCGCGAAAAGCGCCCGCACCGACTTGCATGTAAAGATCCGTCGGCAGTACGAACGCAAGCTGGATACCGTCATCATTATATTGACTGGCCAAAAATGCCTGATAGGGCAAGGGTCGATCTGCAAAATTGTCCGTATGCTCATGATTCTCGTTCAGATAGCCAAGAGCCGCAAAGAAACGACCTGCTTTCAAAGTAGCCCCTGCCGGCAAAGATATGGTCTGGATGAAGGCTGCTTCAAGGTCAACTTCCACACCATCGTCGCCGGCATCTATGGCAATGGTTGTGCTGGCGTAAAAAAGATCGCTCACGTTCGAGGAAAAATTGACTTCTGTCTCGCCCAGGCCGAAACCCTCAGGGCCAACACCGGTCTCTCCACCAAGGGGCGAGCCAGCGATGGAATAGTCGCTTGGCTCATTGGAAAAACTGGTGAACCGACCGTTAAAAACGATGCCGATTTTCGGGTTGAAGATATTTCCCGAACTTGCCGCGCCACCTGATTGCACTGGAGCTTCCAGAGCAGCAACTTCCTCGGCCGCCACCCGTTCTTCAATTTCGTTGAGCCGGGTCTCCAGACGGGCAAGTTCACTTTCATAGGCCTGCTTCAGTCGTTCAAGTTCCGCCTTGATATCAGCTATGTCATCCCCGCCCTGGGCATAGCTGTTTGCAGACACCACAACAGGTATCAACAAGGCCACAAGGGCCATTAAAAATTTTCGTTGTCTGGTCAATTTATTCTCCACATCACTGTTAGTCACATCTATGTCTGAACTTGCCAATACACCCGTAAATCTGTGATTAGGGCATGGCTTAAAGCTCAGCTGTGTTGTTGATAAAGTATCAGGTGATGCGTGAGGGAGGTGCTCGTGCCGACATGACAAAAGCAATTTTCAAAACCAGGGGACTTTGAATGAGAGGAAACCAGGGAATATTCGAATAGTCATCCACCTCGATCACCACGGTCGGGTTGGGAGCAGAGGCCGCTAGGTTACCCACAGAATGGCAGATGGAGCTGTGCTGTGAGGAAAATGCATCATGGGTCAGGGTATGGGCCGCTATGGCTCCCTGAAGGGCGGCAAAGGCCAAAACCGCAACCACCACAAGAGATCTCGAATATTTCCGTAACCCTCGAATGTCCATTATTCCTTTTATTTATACCCCAATTTGACATCTGATTATACCGTCTGTCAAGGATTGTACATAGTGACGATCCTCCAGCATTATTTTCACCCTGACGGACACGAATATGTGAAATCGCAGTCGTCGACAAATATTCTCATCAGTGATATCCCATTTGCAGCATCCTTTATGGATGCAACGGGGGAGAAACAGAGATGAATAAAGGAATTAGAATTTTAATGATTGCTTTTGGCCTGCTGGTGCTGGCCGCGCCCTCAACCGGTAATATGGGCATTGAGCGTGTGGGCTGCCATGAGAACTCCTTAGAGAATGAACGGCAAGAGCAACAGGTCATACCCAGCTATATCTAGTATTTGATGTGCATTGGTGCTGAGTGATTAAAGGATGCCTGTGGAGTGTCCTTTTTTTATGACCAAACTCCTCAGGGTTTTGCAAACAGATCGAGAGCAGCCGAGGTCATGGACGCCACACCGGTCTTGATGGTTGGCTCGGGCACGGGTGCAAAAAAGGGCGAGTGCAACGAAGGCAAACTGATCTCACCGGCCTCATATCTTGCTACTTCTGCACGGTCAACGCCACCCAGCCAGAATATAAAACTCGGAATGAGAGGCTCTTCCCGGCCATAACGTGAAAAATCCTCCCCACCCATAACCGGATTGACCGTGAGGACATTTTCCGCCGCACCGGCAGCACGTATGGCACTACTGACCCGCCGCGCCAGTTCGGGAGAATTGTAAGTGGAGGGTGTATATTCCTCAGGCCGGATTTCAACCACGGGCAATAGCTCATCCGGCAAACCTGCAGCCCGACCCACATTGATGGCTACTCTCTCAATCGCTGATAAAAGCTGTTGGCGAACCTGGTCAGTATAGGATCTGACCGTCAGTTGCAGTCGCGCTTCATCAGAAATGATATTATGTTTCAAACCGGCGTGAAAGGAGCCCACGGTAATAACCGCTGGTTCCTGTGGAGATATCTCTCGAGAGATAATGGTTTGCAGCGCAAGAACGATTTGCGAGGCAATCACCACCGGGTCTTTGGTGGTATGCGGATAAGCCCCGTGACCCCCAATTCCCCTGACGGTTATGTCGATCGAGTCTACATTTGCCAGCGCCCAACCCTCAACCACGCCCACATCACCCGCGGCCAAACTCGAATTGGTATGGAGCGCCAGATTATAATCGGGCCTGGGAAAGCGCTCAAACAAACCATCTTCGAGCATGGCACGAGCCCCTGCCCCTCGTTCCTCAGCAGGCTGGCCGATCATCAGAAGGGTGCCACTCCATTCATCTTTCATGGAAACAAGTCGCCTTGCGGTACCGATAAAGGCGGTCATATGAATATCATGGCCACAGGCGTGCATGACAGGAACCGGACTACCATCATCGCTGAGGCCCAGAGCGCGACTGGCATAAACAACACCAGTCATTTCCTCCACCGGAAGCCCATCCATATCGGTTCGGATCATGACTGTGGGACCATCGCCATTCTCGAATACACCCACAATGCCATAGCCACCGACACTTTCAGTGACTTCGAAACCCAGACTCCTGAGTTCGGACGCCAACCGGATTGAGGTTTCCTTTTCCTGATAGGAAAGCTCCGGGTTGGTGTGCAAATGCTCATAGAGAGCCCGCAAATACTCATAATCAGCATCAATCGAGGCCTTGAGATCATCATTGGCGTAAGTTGGTGAGGCAAACATCACCATGGCCGCGAAAAAAACGACGAACATTCTGAACATTTAATCTTCCCCCAAGAAATGAACTCCCCGGCTTTTGTCTTCGCCTAATTTCATCTCGCTGTAAAGGAACAACCCGGCAGCATATTCCGGCCACTCACATAAACATCACGAAGAAATGCTACCCTTACCATTGTGTTAACCCTGAAACTTAACGAATGTGGTACGGAATTGGTTTATCCGAATAACTGGCAGATGTAGAAAGTCTGAATATTCGGCCATCGACCGGCGTAAGGAATTCTTTGCGTGACGAAGGAAGGAGACAACCAGAAATGTCAGAAGGTAGAGGTGCTGAAGACCCGCTGGATGCAATCATCAAGATAAATTCTCTTGAAGACCTCAAAATTCCGGCCTTTCGAACATTGTACGAGCTTTGGGACCAGAAGCGCGGCGAGCGGGCTATGCCCTCCCGCCAGGATTTCGACCCGTCCGAGTTTACCGCACTGCTTCCCTATGTGGCGCTGGCAGATGTGGAACATAACCCCATTCGTATTCGACTGAGACTGGTTGGCACACTGGTAACCCAAGTCCTTGGATACGAACCCACCGGACAATATATGGACCTGATTCCCGGCATAAATGCCAGTCTGGCGCGGGCCTATTGGGCCATTGAAAACAAAACCTCATATTTTGTGGAAAATATGCCATTGCTTGCCCCCCATAACCATTATTCAACCTATTCTTTCCTTGGCATGCTCCTTTCTGATGACGATGAACTGGTTAATATAACATTGTGCATCTTTTCATTTGACTGATACATTTTTTCAGAGAGCTGGACATGACAATAAAGGCAAAATTATCCGGTGTTCTGGCACCAATATTAACTCCCTTCACCAAGGACGGTGCGGTTGATCACACCCGCTATATTACCCACGCCCGCTGGTTGCTGGATAACGGTTGCGCCGGACTGGTGCCCTTTGGCACAACTGGAGAGGCCAGTTCCATCTCGCCGGGTGAGCGCATGGAGGCGCTGGATGCTCTTGTTGCTGCTGGCATTGCGCCCGGGCAATTGCTGCCCGGCACCGGGCTTTGCTCGCTTGCAGAAACGATTGAACTGACCCGACATGCAACCAAACTCGGCTGCCACGGGGTTCTGACATTACCGCCATTCTATTACAAGGCCGTGAGCGATGATGGCCTCTATGCCTATTTCGCCCAGTTGATTGAGCAAGTCGCAGATGATCGCCTGCGGCTTTATCTCTATCATATTCCCCCTATCGCCGGAGTTGGCTTCAGCCTGGATTTGGTGGCAAGGCTCGCCCACAACTTTCCTGATTTTGTGGTGGGCATAAAAGACAGCAGCGGAGATTGGATTAATACGGCAGCATTGCTGAAGCATTTACCCGATTTTGAAATTTACCCTGGATCGGAAGTTTTTCTTCTGGATGGTCTCAGACAGGGTGCATTGGGCTGCATAACCGCCACCGCCAATATAAATTCCAGGGCAATTTCTGCCGTTTTTGAGGCATATGACAGCGAAAATGCAAATATGTTGCAAGCTGATATAACCAAGATTCGCAACATCATTCAGAAATTTCCCATGGTGCCGGCGCTTAAATTTTTGCTGGCACATTATCATGACGACCCGGACTGGGGTGAGCCATGCGCACCTTTGTTGGCCTTGTCCGAGGTGGACGGCGCAGCGCTTCTGGATGCGGTCCATGGTTTCGTTTTAAGCATCAGCAACGGGTCTGAATAAGCGCCATCTAAAGAGCAGACCGGCAATCATCTAAAATAATGGTATTTTGTTCGATTTGTCAGCCTCGGTGAGGAAAAGTGAGGACAAAATCCATGCTTTCCCCAATCAGCAATGAGAAAGCTTCCTTATTTTCCAGCATGTGCTGAGGCAACAAAACATAATCTTTTTTAATATGCCCCTTGGGAAAATAGCGCAGGGGCGTTGCGCCCTCGTTCAGAAGACGTTGCCGGGTACTTTCCGGCAACTTCAATGCCAGCCCAACTTTGGTTCGAGTCATAAAAATACGATTATCAGCATAGGCTGCGGCTCCACCAAAAAACGGTTTGCATATTATCTCACAGCCCGAATTTACCACAGCCTCAAATTCAGCCAGAAATAGGCGCAGGCCTTCCACTTGGTTTTGTGCCATTTCAGCTCCTCCCTGACAGATTCCGGCTGAGTTTCTTGTCGACTAATAGTCCTCCCAAGTGGCATTCAAGATTCAATCCGGAAGCTGCCAACTCTTGGTGTGACTGGTCGGCCATTAATGTAATGCGCTGCTCGGGTTTGGGGCCATACTTGTCAATAAAGCGACATTGATGATCAATGATCTCCTTACAAATAGTTTCCAGTTGTCGTCTAAACTCTGAGTAACGCACTTCACCACCCCCCAACAGGCCTGAATAATTTCTCCAATTTTAGGGAGATTTGCTGAGACTTTGCAAAGGCTGTGGAAAGCTCCGAAGTTCTTAAGCTCCATTTTACTTCCCTCATATTGACAATCTGACAGATTAAAAGCGGGATATTTCGTCGATAATAAAATGTGTTTTTTCGTTGCAATAAATATGAATGCTTGAAGGGATCAAAACATACCATCGTTTGTACCAGCCTTTCATATGGCTGAATTCAACGAAGAGTTATATAACTCTAAAACAATGGCTTATGAGAAATTTGGTAGCGGAGGAGTCTACCTAACCCCCGCTCTTCAATGTCCATAGATGCATATTTATTTTAGTAAATACAATGGATTATCAATTCACGTTGTTTATCGCCATCCATACGTGTATGCTTGTACCCACAAATAATTTGTGGGTCAAGTTGTGGGCAAGAGATGGCAAGACAGATAAATAAGCTTTCAGACCGTGGTATAAAAGCTGAAAAGAAACAAGGCCGATATGCTGACGGGAACGGACTATATTTGCAGGTCAGTAGATCTGGCTCGAAGTCATGGCTCTTTCGATTCATGTTGGACAAAACGCCAAGAGAGATGGGACTAGGCTCCACCAGCACAGTAACCCTCTCTGAAGCCCGCGTAGAGGCTCTTGAGTGCAAAAAGGGGCTGAGGGAGGGCGTAGACCCCATAAAGGCACGTAACGAACGCTTGGAGCGGATAAAAGCAGACAATGTAGGTGTTTTGACATTTAAGAAATGTGCTGAAGAATACCTCAAAGCTCACTCTGCAAGGTGGAAAAGCACTAGGCACGCGGAAATTTGGAAAAGCTCATTAAAAAGATTTGCTTACCCCTCGCTAGGCCATTTACCTGTAAACACAATAGAACGAAGCCAGATCATGCGTGCTCTTGACCCCATATGGCGAGAAAAGACAGAAACTGCCTCGCGGCTTCGAGGGCGACTTGAAAACATATTGGATTGGGCCACGGTTCAGGGCCTTCGAAAAGGGGAAAACCCAGCTCGTTGGAAGGGTCACTTAGACAAACTACTTCCTAAACCAAGCGAGTTGCACAAAGTTAAACACTTTGCCGCCCTTCCTTACCCTGAAATAAATTCCTTTATGGATAAATTGAGAGAAAGAGAAGCAAATAGCGCTCAAGCCTTAAGACTCATAATACTCACAGCGACCAGAAGCGGTGAGATTAGAAATGCAGTTTGGTCTGAATTTGATATTAAAAAAGCTTTGTGGACTATCCCCGCCGAGCGCATGAAAGCGGATAAAGAACATATTATCCCTCTCTGCGCCGAGGCAATTTCCATAATTCAATCCCAGCCCCGCTTGAGCGGAAATGATTATCTGTTTAGTAGTCCAAAATCTGGCAAACCTCTTTCAGACGTAGTTTTTAAAAAGCTTATGGAGCGCATGAAAATTACAGGCATCACAACACATGGCTTTCGATCAACCTTTAGAGATTGGGCGGCTGAGAAAACGTCCTTTCCTCGTGAGGTTATTGAAAATGCACTTGCGCACCAACTCAAAGACAAAGCCGAAGCAGCTTACTTCAGAAGCAACTTGTTGGACAAACGTCGCGACCTTATGAATAAATGGGCTGACTTCACCAACATGCCATACAGCCAGAATGGCCAACTAAATCTTATGCAAGAAAGCAAAGCGTGAATATGAGAAAAGAGCGCAAGCAATGGCATAAGTTACTAGATCAAATACTAGACCTTTCCGAATTTGGAGAAATGGATGCCAATTTATCTGATGAATCAAAAACACTGACCTATGAAGAATATATAGATCGAGATGACAAAACGGCGCTCAGAGCATATCAAGTACTTTTAGGCTTCTCAAAACTATCTCACCTTGTTGAAGGCGAATTAATGGCACTTAATGACGCGCTTCGCAACCATCATCAAGAGACGCGTTTAACCAAAAAAGAGGGGCGGGTTTACAACAGGTTACTAGGGAAAATGATCACCTTAGATACGCAAAAATACCCCTCAAGGGTGAAGGCTTTTCATACAATTTCAAACAAGATTTCGAGCGTGGAGGACAAACGCAATTTTATAGCATTTTGCATTGATCACAATTTACCCCTGCACATTCCACATGCCACTGACATTGCAGATGCACTAAGGCGGCTAAATGATGGGCAGACTAGCGCACTATTAAAGGCCTCGAACACAGGCAAGTGGCGCACAAACATAACTGCTATTCGCCAATTAAAGTTTTTAGCTATTTGCAACGTCTCCATCCTCATGGGAATCAATAAAAGTAGAAAAAAATATGAGGCCACGAGCAAGGTCGCCGAATATTACGGTTGCTCAGAGGACACTATTTCCCAGTGGGCAAAACGTGACATGTTGAATTATTACCCAAAAGAATTTCTGAAAAAGATTCACCCCATCTTAATGGAAATTGGGGCCTTGGGCTTTAAGTCGGACAATGACGACAAAGTTTCTTTATTGAAAGAATGGGTTGAATCGCAGGTTTATTTTGAAGAAGATCCGGGGCTATTTTTATGGCACTTTTTCATGAATCGATATGGCAACCACATAGGCAAATGCGGAGAGCTATACAAGAAAGCGCTAAGGGCAACAGATAAGGATCGTGAGGTATCCATATCAGGATACAATGAATTAATTAGAAGTCTTCATATTCTGACAAATGCCGAGAAAAGACCATTAATAATTATTGATGATTTGATAAACAAATACACCTAAAATCGAAATAGTACAAACGCGCCTTTAGTTTGTCCCTGCACATTTCCGTTTATACTTCTAGCCTATCTCCATGCCTGAACACTGGCATAACCAGATGGAGATATACAGATGACTACAGAACCCACCCCACTTTTAATTTCACTCAATGACGCGGCCAATAATATTGGAGTTTGCAGGGCAACTTTTTACGAATTATTGAATAAGGGCTTTATTGAAAGCGTCAAGATAGGCACACGCCGATTGATCGTGCAAGAAAGCCTAATTGCATATGTTGAAGGCCTTAAAGACAAAACCACTGATTAATGCCAGCGAAAAAACGCACATACAATACGCGTGTCATAAAACGTGACTATTCCTATGATATTAAAGAAATTTCAGAGCTTCTTGATGTTCATATAAGGACTGTTAGGCAATGGATAAAGTCAGGTCTACGTCTTATAGATAAAACTCGTCCCTTTTTGATGCATGGTTCAGATATAATTGCCTTCCTCAAAGAGAAACAAATCAAACGTAAACGCCCTTGTGAGTTTCATGAGATTTTTTGTTTCAAATGCCAAATCCCTCGTCCAGTTTGGGAGGGGTTAATTGACATTAAAATTACCGGCCCTAACCGCCTACAACTTATGGGCATATGTAACACCTGCAGCACCAAAGTATTTAAGGCAGGCTCAGTTAAAAAAATCCCAAATTACGTCCAAACGTTCAACGTCCAGAAGATGGAAGGGCTACACATAATAGAGCGCAACTACCCCACCCTTATGTGTCACTTAGAAAGGATTTTGAAGAATGAATAACTACAACCCAGAAAATGAACGCATAAAAAGGGCCTACTACGTTTATTTGAAAGAGGCGGATCGAAAGGCAGAGACAACGGTAAATGCGATCAGAAAAGCCATCTTGCGCTTTGAAGAATATACCCAGTTTGCGTCGTTCAAGTTATTTAACAAAGGTCAGGCCATCGCATTCAAAAAACATTTGGCTGGGATAAAGGCCATTGGTAGTGGGCAGCCTCTTGCCAAGGCGACCATCCTAAGCACCATAAATGCCCTAAAAGCCTTTTTTGGCTGGTTGAGGTTTCAACCCGGTTTTAAATCACGTATTTGCCCAACGGAAATTGAATATTTGAATCTTTCAGAAAAAGAAACGCGGGCAGCCCAAGCTCCCAAATACAAACCTTTCCCAACGATGGAAGAAATTCGCAAGGCTATCTTTTCTTCGCAGCATGAAACGGACATAGAAAAACGGGACAGAGCCCTCATAGCCTTTACGATCCTGACCGGCATACGGGATAGCGCTATTATAAGCTTGAAATTAAAGCATATTGATTTGTATCGAGATTTTGTGAATCAAGACCCAACCGAGGTGAACACAAAATTTAGCAAACGAATTGATACATATTTTTTTCCGGTTGGGGATGACATGAAAGACGTTTTTGTAGAATGGGTAAAATTCTTGAAAGAAGAAAAGGTACATGGAAATGACGCACCTTTATTTCCCAGAACCAAAATAGGTCAAGATGAATATCATTCCTTCAGTCCATTAGGGCTTGAGTCTGAGCATTGGTGCACTACTACTCCGGTACGCGGTATCTTCAGAGCCGCCTTTAAGCGGGCAGGGCTTCCCTATTACAGCCCGCACAGGTTTCGAAATACTCTTGTTCGATTGGGACAGCAAATTTGCACCACACCCGAGGAGTTTAAGGCTTGGAGTCAAAATCTAGGACATGAAAGTCCTTTAACAACATTCATTAGTTATGGACAGATCGATCTCTACCGACAAGGCGATATAATCAGCGGGTTAAACGCTAACGGAAAATGAAAGAAAACCCAGTAATCCTGTGGCTTCATCAATCTATTATTCTTGTTGTAAGAGCTGGTTT
>JACZYI010000009.1 GCA_022571175.1 Pseudomonadota bacterium | reverse complement strand
GTCTCGGTGATGCATGTGAATAACGAGATCGGCGTGATTCAGCCACTGGCGGAAATCGCCGGCATTTGCACCGGGCGCGGGGCGATTTTTCATTCGGATGCAGCGCAATCATATGGCAAAATCCCCATCAAGGTCGCGGACTGGGGCCTTAGTATGATGAGCCTGTCGGGGCATAAAATTTATGGTCCCAAGGGCATAGGCGCGCTCTATGTGGCCAAAGCGCTGCAATCAAAATTGACCACCCAGATGTCAGGTGGCGGGCAGGAGCGGGGCATCCGCTCGGGCACACTCTCGCCAGCGCTCTGTGTTGGTTTTGGGGTGGCTGCCAAACTGGCGTTGGAAAATATGGAGGCGGAGACCCGCCGGATTACCGCTCTCTCGACCCGGTTTCGCAAAAGCCTCTTGGAAGCGCATCCCGGCATTGGGGTGAATGGCTCTCTGGAGCATCGCTATCACGGCAATCTCAATCTGAGTTTTCCGGGGCTGGACGGTGATTTGCTCATATCCAATTTGCGCGAGCTGGCGCTCTCGTCCGGAGCGGCCTGTGCTTCAGCCACCACCGGGCCATCCTATGTTCTGGAAGCGATCGGGCTTGATGAAAAACTTTCCAAATCGACCCTGCGCATTGGTTTTGGTCGTTTTACCAGCGACCAGGAAGTGGAGTATGCCGCAGAGACACTCATCAGCACGGTCGGTGATATGGGTGGCATCAGGAGTTAGAGAGAGACATGCCGAAAGTCATATTCAAAAGCTATGATGGAACCACCCGGCTGGAGCTTGAGGCCGATGCCGGGGAAACGCTGCTGAAGATTGCCCACGCCAATGATGTGGAGATGGAAGGGGCGTGCGAGGGCTGCATGGCGTGCTCCACCTGTCATGTGATTGTGGATCCTGACTGGTATAAAAAGCTGGAAGACGCCTCGGAAGAAGAACTGGACATGCTGGACCTGGCCTTTGGCCTGACTGCCACTTCGCGGCTTGGGTGCCAGATCATTTTGACGGACACGCTGGACGGGCTCACCGTGCGCTTGCCCGCTGAGACCCGCAATATGCTCATATAGGACTTTATCCCATGCCGGTATCGCCGGAATTTGTTGAATTTGTTTTGGAACAACTGGAGCCACTCGGGCACCCCAGCTCAAATCGCATGTTCGGCGGGACCGGGATTTATATCGACGGTTTTATTATCAGCATTATCGTTGATGACCAGATTTACCTGAAAGTGGATGACGAAACGAGGGCAGCCTTTGAGGCCGAGGGGCTGGAGCCTTTCAGTTATCAGAAGAAAGACGGCGAAGTGGGGGTCATGTCCTATTACGCTGCGCCTGAATCTGCCCTTGATGATGGCGACGAGCTTTGTAAATGGGCGCGGCTTGCACTGGATGCCTCGCTTCGTTCCACCAAAAAGAAAAAACCTAAGAAAAAGAAGAACTGAACGAGGCTGTTTTTACGCGGAAGGTGATTGTAGCAGGCGCCCGCAGACATGGTGATCAACCGTTCACGGCTTTTCTTTCACCTGTTTGTTGAGTGCGCGCGTTTTTCTTGCGACGACTGGCGAGCTCAATATTTATCACTTTATTGCCGAATTTGCCCTTGCCCCGGCGGGCTCTCTTGCCAGTGGCGTTCCTGCGCGCGTATTTATGGGGACGAGCAAAACCATTTTGAACTTTTTTGTTATGGTCCCGCTCGCCTTCAACAGGTTCCGGGTTGCTGATTTTTGACTCCCCCTCGGTCCTTACATGCTTGGCACCCTCGGCACCCTTGGCCGTGAGTGAACGACCAATCAGGCGTTCAATATCGCGCAATAGACCACGTTCCGAGCTGTCACAAAGCGAAATGGCGATACCGCTTTTACCTGCCCGCGCCGTTCGCCCAATACGGTGTATATAAGCTTCCGGCACATGTGGCAGGTCGTAATTGATCACATGGGACACATCATCTATGTCAATGCCGCGAGCTGCAATATCTGTGGCAACCAAAATGCTTATTTTACCATGGCGAAAGCCAGCCAAAGTTTTTTGACGCTGGCTCTGGGTTTTATTTCCATGAATCGCGGCGGAGGAAAACTTTGCTTTTTCCAGTTGGCGGTTCACTCTATCGGCGCCACGTTTTGTGCGTGTGAAAACAATGGCCCTTTCAAGGTCTGACTCGGCAAGAAGCTTGATAAGCGTGCCGCATTTTGCCGCCTGATTTACAGAAATAACTTTTTGTTCAATCTTGTCGATGGGCCGGGCTGCCTCGCCAACCGTTATCCTGAGAGGGTCATTCAGAAAGTCTTGGGCCAGTTTTTGTATTTGTTTCGGCATAGTCGCGGACAAAAGCAAGGTCTGCCGGTTGCGGGGCAGTTTCGCCAGAATACGCCGAATGGCTGGCATGAATCCCAGGTCCAGCATTTGGTCGCCCTCATCCAAAATGATCACTCGGGTTTGATCAAGACAGACTGCGCCCGAACTCATAAGATCCAGCAATCGACCGGGCGTGGCAACAACGATGTCCCTTCCGTGTGACATGGCTTTTATCTGAGGCCCCGCCTTAACCCCGCCAATGATAACCAGCGATGTATAGCGTATGAATTTTCCATAAGCGCGGATGCTTTCGTTGATCTGGGCTGCCAGTTCTCGCGTGGGTGCCAAAATCAAAGCGCCACAACGCCGCGGGCCAGGTTTTCGGGGCTGGTCAATAATTCGGTGCAAGAGCGGCAATACAAACGCCGCAGTCTTGCCGGTTCCTGTCTGGGCTACGCCCATTATATCGCGTCCCGCCAACATGGCAGGAATAACCTTGCCCTGAATGGGCGTCGGGGTCGTGTAGCCTTCGGCAGATACCGCATTTAACACGGGACCGGCCAAGCCAAGTTCAGTAAATTTTTTCACAAAATCGCTCTCATACTGCGCCGCAAGGCCAGGTCTCGCGACCCGTCCCGTGCAACTGTTTTTGTTTTTAGGGAGCTTGCGTAGATCAACTGCCTTAACTATTTGCCCATTAAAGAGCACTCTCTCGTGGCAATGATCATCGCGGAAAATTGCTCGGTCGCTGGACACCGTTAGCCATCTGGCCATCTTCTACGCGCGGTGAAAGCGCGCACTAACTTTCACATATGGCCTCAAATAGCAAATGAATTCGGAAAAATGTCAACACAGCCTGATTCGGTTGGCCCACACCATCCATTTCATGGCACCGGTTTTCTTCCTTTTCTGATAAGTCCTGATTAAGGGTTTTATGAGAGCATGCGGATTCCTATATATCTTGTGGAGGTGGAACCATCATGCCATCACGCGCCAAAACCATGTTGAACACTGCCCTCTGCCGGGCCGGTGGCTATCTATTTTTCGCGCTCGGGTTTGTCGGCATGTTCCTGCCGCTGCTGCCCACCACCATATTCTGGATATTGGCGGCCTGGCTTTTTGCCCGGGCGCACCCGGAAATGAAAGCGCGTATATATGCCTGGCCGCGCATTGGCCCGGTGGTTGAAGATTTTTCCGAGCATGGTCTGGTCAAAAGACGTGCCAAGATTTCTGCCAGCCTCGGCATCTGCGCGGTGGGCGGGCTTTCTATCTGGGCAACCAGCCTAACCGGGTCAGCCGCGCTTCTAGTAGTGGCCACGCTGGCTGCGGTCATAACCTTTATCGCCACCCGGCCCGAGAGCCTTTAGCCCTCAGGGTCCTGCGGCCTGAGTGTCCATGCGCTCTCCAGACTCTCCTATATCAAATCACCCGGTTTGCCCTGATAGCATCATCTGCTACGATTGGGCGGGGTGACTGGCCCGAGTTACATCAGAGTCAGGGGAACAAGTTATGGACTATGAAAAATACATCAAGGATGCCACCCGAACAGAGAGCAGAATTGATGAAGTGCTGACATCCGAGGAAGCGCTCAAGGATGCTTTGCAGCTCTTTATTCTCTCGGCCCGGATCATTGATTTATACAAGAGACAGATTTTTTACGGCAAGGATTTCGCGGGCAATCAACTGGCTCCCATGCTCGCGGAGATTAACGATATTTCGGGCCGGAACAACCGGGCGGGGGACAAGGATGTGATTGCGGTCAACCCGAGGATATTGCATGCCACCTTGGGTTTTGCCACCGAAGCCGGCGAGATTATGGAGGCGCTGGTAGACTCCATGGCAGGGGAGGACTTTGATACAATCAATTTTATGGAGGAGCTGGGGGACCTCAACTGGTATCAGGCCATTGCCATGGATGAGACCGGGCTCAAAATCGAAGACATTCTTGTTCGGAACATCGAGAAACTAAAGGCGCGCTTCCCGGATAAATTTAGCGAAGAACGGGCCATTGAACGAGACCTTAATCACGAGCGTCAAATCCTTGAGGGCTCGGATGAGGGGTAAAGCTGCCACCGCAATCCAGTTCATAGTTGCTCCCTGTAGTGGCTGAAAGCTGACAGTCCTGGGATGCGATTACGTCAGGTAATCCTCAGCTGTTTCAGATGAATAAAGGATCAGAGCGGCATATCTGGCAACACACCACCATGCCAGGTTTTCAACTATACATAGCCTTTTTCTTTATAATCTTCGAAACCAGATTTTGTCAGCGATTTGAGTTCAGACAAAAGATTCATGGTTCCGCTGGTAAAATGAAAGCATGATTTACCCCGCATCAGTTTTTTCAGTTCAGGGGAAGCAGAATCGAGCAAAGCAGGATTTACGTAGACTGGCATGAGATGAAAAGCCACGGAATGTTTTCTTGCTATTACCGAACCAAAATATAGCGGCTTGCCATTCTCTCTTATGTATTTTGTGTCCACATGAAGATTGCCGTCTTCATCTATTTTGCTATCCAGTTTAGTGGCATATGGGGCCATAATTTTGTCGAGTTCCAATCGAATATTATTGAATTCCGCTTTGGCCATGTAATTATTCTCCTAACGATTGCCAAGAAAACCCGAGGTTGGCCCGTATCACATGGATTAAACAAAAGCAGTCCCAAGATGTCAATTGACCCGCTTTTGCCTTGGGGTATTCTGCTCCCGCCAGGGGCGAGGGATGTGCCTGTTATTTGCCGCTTTTATCACGGCGCATGAAGGCGGGCATATCATCGCCCATGCCGATGACGGGCTTGTTTTTGGTTTGGCTCTTTTGAGGCTTTTTCTGCTCGGGCTGTTTTGTTGCAGGCTTTGTGCCCTCCTCGTCGTCAGGCTTCCAGTGCCCGCCTTTGGTGGCAGCAGGCTTTGGGGCTTGATCTTTGGTGGCGGCAGGCTTTGGGGCTTGATCTTTGGTGGCGGCAGGCTTTGGGGCTTGATCTTTGGCATTATCATCTGGTTTCCAGTGCCCGCCTTTGCTGGAGCTCTGCTTTTTATTCTGTTGTCCCGATGGTGGTTTTGATGGCTTCGCCTGACGGGTGCCACGCTTTTTGTTTCGGCCACGTTGGCCTTTTTTCTCTTTTTCCTCCACCGGCTCAAAAGCTTTGGCTGCGCCATCGCCATCGGCAATTTTTTCAATCTTCTGGCCGATCAGTTTTTCTATGGCCGCCACATAAAACCCGTCCTTGGGTGTGGCCATGGTAATGGAGCAACCCTTGAGTCCGGCCCGGCCGGTGCGGCCAATGCGATGCACATAATCTTCCGGATGCTCGGGTACGTCATAATTAATCACATGGCTGACCTCGGGAATGTCGAGGCCACGGGCGGCCACATCGCTGGCTACTAAAATCCTGAAGCTTTTGTCCTTGAAGCCTGCCAGCACCTCCATCCGGTCCAGTTGCGCCATGTCGCCGTGAAGCTGTTCGGCCTGAAAGCGTGCCTTTCTGAGCGAGGAATGAACCGCCTTGACTTCCTTTTTCCGATTACAAAAAATCAGCGCACTCTTTACTTCATCGGAATTCAGAATGGTTTTCAGAGCCTTGTCCTTGTTGCGATAAGCCACCACCATCAATTGTTGTTTGACGGTTTCTGGGGCGGTCGCGGGCGGGGCCACTTCAATTATTTTAGGGTCATTTAGGAACCGGTCGGTCAGGCGTTTCACCGGGGGTGGCATGGTGGCCGAGAAAAAAAGCGTTTGCGGGTTTTTGGTCATCAGCTTCCAGATTTTTTCCACATCTGGAATAAAGCCCATATCCAGCATGCGGTCGGCTTCGTCCACCACAAAAATCTCCACACCGGTGAGCATCAGCTTGCCGCGCGCGAAATGATCCAGCAGACGCCCGGGGGTTGCAATCAACACATCCACACCCCGGTCCAGCTTTTTGAACTGTTCAACAAAGGAAACGCCGCCGATTAAAAGTGCGGTGGTGAGTTTGTGGTTCTTGCCATATTTTATGAAAGACTCATCCACCTGGGCGGCCAACTCGCGGGTGGGTTCCAGGATCAGCGTGCGGGACATGCGCGCCCGGGCCCGGCCAGAGGCCAGAATATCAATCATGGGCAGCACAAATGAGGCGGTCTTACCCGTGCCGGTCTGGGCAATGCCCAGCAGATTACGCCCTTGCAATACGGCGGGTATGGCCTGTTTTTTAATTTGGGTGGGTGTCTTGTAGCCGGCGTCCTTGACCGCACCCAGCAACTCGTCACTCAAGCCCAGATAGGCAAATTCCATAGGGTCTGGTTCCTTATTCTCTATGGCGGGGAAAATAGAGCGGTCGCTCCCATTGTCAATCGGAAAGGGGATTAAATATCGACACCCTTGGCGAATTCCGCATTCTCGAGGATGAATTCGAAGCGTTTTTCAGGCTTTTTGCCCATCAGATCCTCCACCAGTTTGGCGGTGTCATTCCTGCCCTCATAATCCTCGGGCAGTTTGATCTGCAACAGCGTGCGGTTGTTCGGGTCCATGGTGGTCTCTTTCAATTGCCGGGGTGGCATTTCCCCAAGCCCCTTGAAGCGCGATGTATCCACCTTGCCCCGGCCTGAAAATTCCGATTTCATCAGCGCCTCGCGATGCTCATCGTCGCGGGCATATATTACCTTGCCGCCCTGGGCGATGCGATAGAGCGGCGGCTGGGCCAGGAATAAATGCCCCGCTTCCACCAGTCCCGGCATTTCCTTGAAGAAAAAAGTCATCAGAAGTGTGGCGATATGAGCGCCATCCACATCAGCATCGGTCATGATAATAATGCGCTCATAGCGTAAATTCTTGAGGCTGAAGCGATCACGAGAACCGCAGCCGAGCGCCAGGTTCAAATCGGCGATTTCCTGATTGGCAGATATTTTGTTGGCGGCGGCCGAAGCCACATTCAATATTTTTCCGCGAATGGGCAAAATGGCCTGGGTTTTCCGGTTTCGGGCCTGTTTGGCCGAGCCCCCGGCACTATCGCCTTCGACGATGAACAGTTCCGTTCCCTCAGGCGCGTTATTGCTGCAATCGGTCAGCTTGCCCGGCAGACGCAGCTTGCGGTGACCAACCGCGGTTTTGCGCTTGATCTCGCGTTCCTCGCGTCGGCGCAGGCGCTCCTCGGTGCGCTCAAGTATGGATCTGAGAAGCGCATTGGCCCGGTCGGGGGCGGACGAGAGCCAGATATCAAAGCGGTCTTTAACCGCACCTTCCACCAGCTTTGCCGCGCTTGCGGTGGAAAGCCGGTCTTTGGTCTGGCCCTGGAACTGCGGGTCGTGAATGAAAATGGAGAGCATTATGCAGCTGGTGCCCAAGATGTCATCGCCCGAAATGGCACTGGCTTTTTTATCGCCCACCAGCTCACCATGGGCTCGCAGGCTTTTCAGCAGCGCCGAGCGAAACCCGGATTCATGGGTGCCACCATCGGGCGTGGGCACTGTATTGCAATAATAATTGGCTGCACCATCGCCGAACTGCGGCCAGGCAACCGCCCATTCGGCCCGGCCCCGACCATCGGCAAACTCGGCCCGGTCCGCAAACAACTCTTCGGTCACCAGCGGGCGATCCTTGAGCGATTCCTCCAGAAAATCAGAGAGCCCGCCCGGAAAATGCATCACCGCTTCGGTTGGTGTGTCGTCCTTCTCGGCAATCAGGGCTTGGGCACAGCGCCAGCGAATTTCCACGCCCTTGAACAAATAGGCTTTGGAGCGTGCCAGCCTATAAAGCCGGTTGGGCGAGAATTCCACGTCTTTTCCAAAAATCTCCACATCAGGCTTGAAACGGATAGTGGTGCCACGCCGGTTTTGCACCGTGCCGCATTTTTTGAGTTTGCTGGTGGGCTTGCCCCGGGCATAGGATTGCCGGTAGAGCTGGCGCTCGCGGGCTACTTCCACATCCATCCATTCCGAGAGCGCGTTCACCACCGAGACCCCGACCCCGTGCAACCCCCCCGCGGTTTGATAGGCACCGGCCTCGAATTTGCCGCCCGAATGGAGCGTGGTCATAATCACTTCGAGTGCTGAGATATCCTTGAATTTGGGGTGGGGATCCACCGGAATGCCGCGCCCGTTGTCAGATATTTCCAGCGAACCGTCTTCCATCAGTTCCACTTCTATGCGGCTGGCATGTCCGGCCACCGCCTCATCCATGGCATTATCGAGAACCTCTGCTGGCAAATGATGAAGGGCGGCTTTATCGGTGCCGCCAATATACATGCCCGGACGCTTCCGAACCGGCTCCAGGCCCTCAAGCACCTCGATGTCCTTGGCCGAATAATCGGCGCTGGTTTTGCTGTTTTCAGAAAAAAGGTCGCTCATGGGTTCAAAATTCCAGCTTCAATGGCTGCCAATACAAGCCTTATTTATGGCCAATATAGGGGAGGGAAGGGCATCCAACAACAACATCTTGTGTTTTTCCGCAATTTTCTCACCAGTCCTGCTCTCTCACCCGCATTTATGATGTTTAACAAATTCTTAACGCCGCAGGTGCACCATAGTCCCATAAAGAATAAACGCACGGGTGGTTATGAATATTTTCAAGCGCATATTTCAGGGGACAAAGCCCGCGACTTACCCGGAAATTGATCTGGTGGAGCCGGGTGATCGGTTTTACCAGGTCGGCATGGGCCAGACCGTCTGGGTGGTGGAGCGCCTGTACAAATCATCCGTCTGCGAGATTCCCCACGCGGTCATTACCAAGTCAGGGACATTTCCCCAGACCAAAATTCTCTCAGTTGTGGCGCTTCTGGATACCATCGTTTTTCTGCGCGACGAACGTGAACCGGGTGTCCGGGACAAGACCGATCATCAACGCCGCCGGTCTGATTTCCTGAGAAAGAATTAGGCGACACACCGGATAAAAATCGGGCCTTCCGGCCTAGCTCATATCCGCCATCAGCCGGTCGATGGCATCCTGCTCCGACAGGGTTTCCGGGCTGCCACAGTCTCCCTCAACCCCGTCTGCAGTCTGACCGGGAGTGAAGACATCGCTTGAATCCACCATCAACTGGTCGATGGCATCCTGATCCAGGAGGTCTGCCTGGTCATGGATAATGCAGTTCATGGCACCGTGGAGGCGTTGCATCATAGCCAGTGAGTTGTGAATGGATTGGGCCATGCGCTCGGGTTCATTCAGAATCACAGCCCCCTTGGCTTCGCTGATAGTCACCACAATCAATTGTCTTAAAATTCCTGTCAGCTTGTCAAAGGGCAGGCGATAGTCATCGGCGCTGGCCTCATAGGCCTTGATCGCAAGCGGGCCTTCGGCCAACTGGCTCTCGGCAAAATGCTCCTGATAGGTTCTGAATTTCCAATACTCCAGCTCGTTCACCATCTCGGGCATGTCCGGCATATCCGCCACCATTTCCAGGAGCATGAAGATTTCATTGAAATGATTGAGATAGTCGGTGGCAAGAAAACTCTCGGGGCTGATGTTGGTGCCCTGAAAACGCTTCTTGAGATTATCTCTCTCTATTGAGTTCATTCTATCCACACCAGCGGTCAATATTTTCACGGGACAAATCACCAAAGGACTGCACCCCACCACGGCGGAGTCTGACCAGTAAAGAATAATATATTATAAAATAATTTCTGGCCTCGCTTAGACGACACTAAGCCTTACTGGCCATAAGGCCCGGTACCCTGATTATTTTAGAGCCAAGAAATGGCGCGCCTGCTTCGTAACGCCCGGATTCCACAATTATAACCCATTTGGCACATTTATATCGATTAATGTGTCATATAGGCGTATGTACGGTTCTCTTTTAACTTATTTGGAGCTTTTATTATGCCTAGAATTACATCTTCCGTTGGTGATGGAGGTAAAAACGACCGCCATGACGTGTCTGCCATCCAAGTGACCATCTCTCACATTCGGGTGCAGACCAATTTCGGTATGAAAGACCTTTATCAAGGCATGATCGATGGCCTGAATTCGCCCGAGTTGGTGAAATCTATCCGCATGACCCAGCAATGTGCGGGAGAGCCGGTAACCGGGATCATCAGGCCCTATACACCTATTTTATCCAAAATGAACAGGATGGGCATTCCCATATCGCTGATTGGTCTTGAGGGCATCAAGGGCACCACTGCTGTGTTTGTACCCGATATTCCACCCTCCGAGATTGAAACCCAGGCGAGATCAGAGATAACCCGGGTGGAGTTGAAATCCCCTCTGCCCACAAAGCTCGCCGCATCCCTATCGCAAGTCATTCGTCGCATCAATATGAAAACCAAACTCTATCTGGTGCTGAAAGAAGTCACCATTAGCCCGCAAGGCCGGTTCGAAGCCCGGCTCCGCTTTGAACTGGCCGGTTTTGTCTCGCCCATGACCAGACGGCTCATATTGAGCCAACCGGATTATGCGCCCCCTGAAGTAATCGGCCTTGTGTGTGAGCAGATCGAATCCGCCGGGGGTTGGAATGTGGGCAGTGATGAGAGTTTGATATTCCAGTCAACCCAAAGCTACGCATCCCTCACCAATCGCAAAGAACCCACAGCAGCAGAATTAAAGAGCATCGGTCTTTCCCAATGCCCTTCGGACAAGCTCCTCAAGGCCATGGTGCAGGGCTGCATCAACCTTGCCAACACGGGCGTACTCGGCACATCCATCGGTGATATAGAACATGCTGCTCTTTCAGGTGCGGCCTTGCGCATAAATCAAACCGTTGGAGCTAGCTTGCAAACAATGAACATACAGTTTCGCGATGCACCCAGAAAATGGCCAACCGATCATTTGTTAGTTACCGATAAATTTGGTGTGCAAAGGAAAACTGGGCCCCATAATGGTGTGGATATTAGAGCCAGATTGGGCGAGAGCGTATATGCGGTTCTTGCGGGCGAAGTAATCGAGGTGGGGCAGGCTCCGGGTGGCATAAATCAACTGATAATAACCTATTTTGACGGCAGCACTGGTGGTTATGCTCACGTCAAAGCATTTGTTTCCGTTGGCGATCAAGTTATAGCGGGGCAGGCTGTGGGTGTATCAGATGGATCTGGAACCCTACACCCTCATCTCCATTATACGTTTCGGACCAAAAGCTCTGGTCCTAATGGCAGAACAGTTAATCCTGTTGACCCTCAATATAAACATTTGTCCGAATTCCCATTTAGATTTAAAAATCCATGATAATTCGAGTTATTTGAGTTACATTTGGGTGTTTCAAATTCAAAAAAGAGAGTAAAATTCTAAATGAGTCACCTTTTTATAATAAAGAGACTTGCAAGCTGGCGATCGATTCCTTTCCGTGCAGTTGCTCTGGCTAGCGCAATATGGGTATTCACAACGACGGATAGCCTCGTTGCCCTTGCACATCTAAATTTAGAAGATACGTCACTAGAAGCGCAGGAAAATGATAGCGAGCCATTTGTCTTGCCTGCTATGAGGACTCCAAATGCGAGGGAACAGGCCTTTGCTGAGCGATTATTGACTGCGATTGAAAAAAGTGATGAGCATGGATTGTTGTCCTTACTGGAATCGCCTCTGTTTTTTAGTGACGATGGCGTGACATTACACCAAGAATTTTACGACATGGCTTTTGGCCGTGACACCTATGAAGACCGCGGATATAAAACCATGTGGGATATTTATTCGCAGGGAAAACTTAAGCTTCTAGTCGAAGACATGCCGAACGATACTATTTTTCTTTATTTTATTCCTGAAATCTATGAGGACCAGACTCAGTCTTTAGCTTTTTTCATGTTTGAATGGATGAGAAAATATTTTGCCTGTCGGCTGGATGATGTAAATGGGGCGTTGAAAATCGAAATAAACTTTTGCTTTGCAGAAACCGAAGGTCCCATGCCCGACCCGAACATGTACGATTAAGAATCCGTTGGAGGCGTGAAGCGAAATTCTAGTTCAAGCTCGCCGGTTTTGTCTCGCCCATGACCAGACGCTTGATATTGGGGGAACCAGACTATGCCCCGCCCGAGGCGCAGCCGAGGTAAGGCCACCAAATTAAGAATTGGTGGCCGCCGGGCCTTATGGCCCGTAAGGCTCAGTGCCGTCTGAACGATAATTTAAAAAATTAAACGCTGTAATACATTTTGAATTCCACCGGATGGGGCGAGAGTTCAAATTCGGCCACTTCCTCCCATTTCAAGGCCTGATAGGCATTGATCTGGTCATCGGTGAAAACATCACCTTTTTTCAGATAGTCCCGGTCATCATCGAGAACTTCCAGCGCTTCGCGCAGCGAGCCCGCCACCGTTGGTATGTCTTCCAGCTCTTCCGGCGGCAGGGCATAGAGGTCTTTATCCATGGCGTCCCCGGGGTTTATCTTGTTTTCAATGCCGTCAAGCCCGGCCATGAGCATGGCGGAAAAGGCCAGATAGGGATTGGCAGAGGCATCGGGGAAACGCACTTCCACACGTTTGGCGTTGGGACTGGCACCGTAAGGAATGCGGCAGGAGGCCGAACGGTTGCGGCTGGAGTAGGCCAGCAGCACCGGCGCTTCAAAACCCGGCGTCAGGCGCTTGTAGCTGTTGGTGGTGGGGTTGGTAAAGGCATTCAGCGATTTTGCGTGGCGAATGATGCCGCCGATATAATGGAGCGCGAGCTCGGATAGATCCGCATAGCCCGAGCCCGCAAACAGCGGCTTGCCGTCTTTCCAGATGGATTGATGCACATGCATGCCCGAGCCGTTATCGCCTTCAACCGGTTTTGGCATGAAGGTGGCGGTCTTGCCAAAGCTGTGGGCCACCTGATGCACCACATATTTATAGATCTGCACCTGGTCGGCCATCTCCAGCAAGGTGGTATAGGTAATGCCCAGCTCGTGCTGGGAGGGGGCCACTTCATGGTGATGCTTGTCCATGGAAAGCCCCATGCTCTTCATGGTGGCGACCATTTCAGCGCGCAAGTCGGAGGTTGAATCCACGGGTGCTACCGGGAAATAGCCGCCCTTGATGGCGGGCCGGTGACCGGCGTTGCCTTCTTCATAGCGGGTGGCAGAGTTATACGGACCTTCCACATCATCCACTGAATAGCTGGCCCGGCCATAGGTCACTTCAAAGCGCACATCATCGAACACGAAAAACTCGGGCTCGGGTCCAAAATAGGCGGTATCGCCAAGGCCGGTAAATTTCAGATAGTCCTCAGCGCGCCGGGCGGTGGAGCGCGGATCGCGGCCATAGGACTGCCCGGTGGAAGGCTCGTCAATGTCACAGAATAATATCAGCGTGGGGGCAGCGGTGAAGGGGTCCATCTGGGCGGAATAGAGGTCGGGCCGCAAGATCATGTCAGACTCGTTAATGGCCTTCCAGCCCGAGATTGAGGAGCCGTCGAACATAATACCATCCCCGAGCATGTCCTCATCCATGATATCGGCGCACATGGACAAATGCTGCCATTTGCCGCGCGGGTCGGTGAAGCGCAAGTCCACCCATTCCACATTATTTTCCTCGATCACCTTGGCCAGGCTGGCCGGTGTTAGATCCTTAAAGACTGGCATGTCAGTTCCCCCTGATGTTTGATCGCACTTAAACTAGATTGCATCGGTGCCGGTCTCTCCGGTCCGGATGCGAATAACTTCATCAACGGTGGTGATAAAAATCTTGCCATCGCCGATCTTGCCGGTATTGGCGGCCTGTTGAATGGCTTCGATTGCCTTTTCGAGAATGCTGTCATCAAGCACAATTTCGATTTTGACCTTGGGCAGAAAATCCACCACATATTCAGCGCCGCGATAAAGTTCGGTATGACCCTTTTGGCGACCGAATCCCTTGGCTTCGAGCACGGTCAGTCCGCGTATGCCGATGTCATTGAGGGCTTCCTTCACGTCATCCAACTTGAAGGGCTTGATAATGGCTTCGATTTTTTTCACGTGCCTGATTTCCTGTTGATGGTTTCCACTTCCCATAATACATCGCATATATCGTGCCAGACTCCGAAAATCTCCCAAGCCACTGGATTCATTGAAATTTCAATTTTGAAAGCGATCGGACCGGGAATAAAAGCCCGGTGAATTGCCCAGAGATGTGGCAGGCTGCACAAAATTTAGGCAACCAGGCATGTGATTAAATGGCCTTCGAGTTTTTACCCGCTTGACGGCCAACTCCAGCGGGCGTTAAACAAGCCGCTCGGATGGCGGGCGTAGCTCAACTGGTTAGAGCACTAGATTGTGATTCTAGGGGTTGGGGGTTCAAGTCCCCTCGCTCGCCCCATCCACCCCCTTCCGCTGGCCCCCGGCGGGCTGCTCTCGGTGCGATCACTTTTCGTTTAATATCAACCACTTTGATTGCAATTCCGGATCACATTGGCTAAGCTTTTGCCAATTCAAGCCAAAAATAAAAAGGGGGCATATATGCGACGGATTGCACAAATTACCATGGCGCTGGTTGCGCTGATGTTTTTCACTCCCGGTTCCGCGCAGGCGGAGCCATTTCTCGGGCCTTATATTGGCGTTGAGGCTGGCTGGGCTTCGCTCAACAATATCAATGGTGTGGGCACCAGCAATACCGCCATTCTCGGGGGTTATGTGGGGTTGCGTGGACAGATTGTCAGGCGGATTATCGTCGGCGTTGAAGCCACTGCGGATTTTGTCACCAGCGGCTCGGACCGCCGCTATACCGGTTCGGGCACCGTTGGCTATCTCTTTACTCCGGACCGGCTGGTTTATCTTCGTGCCGGTTATGAGAAATTTGATGGTGCCACCAACCTGGAAGGCTGGCTATTGGGCATCGGCTATGAAGTGGCGGTCTGGGAGGATATTAATTTCCGGCTTGATTACCGCTATACCAAGCTCGATGATACCCTGGATGGCAATCTCAACCCGGTCTCCAACTCATCGCATCAGGCGCTGATGGGCTTCTCCCTGGATTTTTAGGTTTGCCCGAACTTGATTTTGCTTGGCCAATGAGGGACAGCAATTTATCCTGCATCCCATGCCCTGGACCTCTGATCATATTATCCTGAGTGCTGCTGAAATGCTGGCGGTGGACCAGGCCGCCATCGAAGGCGGTGCGCCCGGTCGTGCGCTAATGGAGGCCGCAGGACAGGCGGTGGCGGATGCCGCCCTTGAAGCGCCGGGAAACCATCAAACCATTCTCATTCTGGCCGGCCCCGGCAATAATGGCGGCGATGGCTATGTGGCGGCCCGGCTTTTGAGTGAGGCGGGCCAGCAGGTGCGGGTGGCAGCGCTTGGTGAAGCGAAACTTGCTGGCGATGCCAGATGGGCGCGGGACGGGTGGCAGGGGGATGTCACAGAAATTGACCCCGGTCTGGACTTGAATGCGGACATTATAATAGACGCGCTCTTTGGCACCGGCCTGGGGCGGGCCATAATGGGTGATCTTGCTCGGGTCATCAAGTCTGTCAATGAGAGCCCCGCCCACCGCATTGCGGTGGATATGCCCTCCGGTATTTCAGGGGATACCGGCGCGGTGCTGGGGGTGGCCTTTAAAGCCCACCAGACCGTGACATTTTTCCGCAAAAAACGAGGCCATTTCCTCTTGCCCGGGCGGGAATATGCGGGCGAGCTTACCCTGCATGATATTGGCATCGAGGACAAATATCTGCGAGCCGTCCAGGCTGAATGTTTTGAAAATCACCCCGACGGCTGGCTCGATCGTCTGCCCCACCCGGACCTGTCCGGCCATAAATATGATCGCGGACACCTGGTGGTGGCGGGTGGGGGTATGGAATTAAGCGGAGCGGCTCGGCTGGCGGCGCGCGCTGCCTTGCGGGCAGGGGCTGGTCTGGTGACCACCGCTGTGCCACGCGAATCATTGCCGGTTTACGCCCGGCAGCAATTAGCGGTCATGAGCAAGGGCGTTGACAGTCTGGCAGAGTTTGATGAACTTCTTCTGGGCAAAAAAATAAATACGCTGGTCATCGGACCGGGCAATGGAGTGGGCGAGGAGACCGCAACGCGCACGCTTTCTGCTTTGGCCAAAAAAATGGCGGTGGTGATTGATGCCGATGCCATCAGTTCGTTCAAAAATAATCCCCGGCAACTGTTTGATGCGCTCGCCGCCAGCGATGCCAATTGTGTGTTGACACCCCACGCTGGCGAATTTGCCAGGCTCTGGCCTGATCTCGATGCGCGCGCTGATAAACTAACCGCCGTCCGTGATGCGGCAGCGCGGGCCGGTGCGGTGGTGCTGCTCAAAGGAGCCGATACCGTGATCGCCGGGCCGGGCGGTCAAACCGTGCTGAACGCCCATGCCCCGGCCACTTTGGCCACTGCCGGTTCGGGCGATGTTCTGGCCGGCCTGATTGGCGGGCTTCTGGCCCAGCGCATGCCCGCTCTGGAGGCCGCAGCCGCAGCCGCCTGGATGCACGGCGAGGCAGCCTATCTGCTTGGTCCGGGGCTGATTGCCGATGATCTATGCGAGAAAATACCCGATGTGCTCAACGCGTTAAGCGCACCCTAATCAAAAAAACTATAAAACCTTTGTAATTTTGCCGCGCTTTCGGCTGGTCATATTGAAAACAGATGTGCTATAGGGTCCGCGATTTGCCGGACGACCGCAAGGACCCGGCAGCGGCTTTTTCGCTGGTGTTGAGGCAGGAGGCTTTTGCGGGCGTGGCGGAACTGGTAGACGCGCAGGTTTTAGGTACCTGTGTCTTATGACGTGGGGGTTCAAGTCCCTCCGCCCGCACCAGAACCTGGCGCTCAAGATGGCTACTCAGATAACGGGATATGGACTTCAATGAAGATTGACGAAAAAATAAATAAAGGCCTCAAGCGCGAATATAAAATTTGCGTGTCGGCGGCTGATATCGAAACCAAGACCAATGGCCTGTTGGAGGATGTGCAGCAGAAAGTAAACCTGAAAGGGTTTCGTCCCGGCAAGGCGCCATTCTCACTAATCAAGAAATTGCACGGGAAGAGGGTTATGGGCCAAGTACTGGAAGAGCTTGTCAGCGAGTCCACCACTGCTGCTTTCAGCGAAAAGAAAATAGAGCCAGCCACCCAGCCCAACGTCAAGGTTTTGAAATTTGACGAGGGCAAAGATCTGGAATTTGAGGTATCGGTTGAAGTCATGCCCGAGGTCACCCTTCCGGACCTGGCAAAACTGAAACTGGAACGTCTGGTGGTCAATGCCGGGGATCAGGAAATTGACCAGGCTCTGGAACGATTGGCCTCCCAGCAAAAGAATTTTGAGAGCGCGCCCAAAACCAGGGCTGCGGCAATGGGTGATGCGGTGGTGATTGATTATCTGGGCCGCATAGATGGTGAGGCTTTTGAGGATGGTACCAGTGATGGTTTCCAGTTGGAGCTCGGGTCTGGCATGTTCATCCCCGGCTTTGAAGATCAACTGGTGGGCGTAAAAGCCAAGGACAAACGGGATGTCACTGTTACCTTTCCATCCAATTATGGCAGTAGCGAGCTGGCGGGAAAGGAGGCCATTTTTGAAGTCACGGTCAAAGAGGTGAAGACCGCGCGCAAAACCAAAGTGGATGATGCTCTGGCCAAAACGCTCGGGCTCGATGATCTGGCGGCGCTCAGGGAAAATATCTCCAGCCAGCTGATCGAGGAATATGAACAGATTTCACGCAATCTCCTGAAGCGCAATCTTTTGGATACCCTGGCGGATAATTTTGTGTTTGAAGTGCCAGCGGGCATGGTCAGTATTGAATTTAATCAGATCTGGGAGCAATTGAAACAGGAAGCAGTCCAGTCTGGCGAGTCCAAGCTTGAGGATTTTGAAGGCATGGACGGACCCGATGACGCGAGTGAGCGCAAGGATTATGAGACCATTGCCGAGCGTCGGGTGCGGTTGGGGCTGCTGCTGTCAGCAATCGGCAAAGCCAATAAGGTCGAAATTACCCAGGAAGAAGTAAACCGTCGCCTGATGCAGGAAGCGGGACGCTATCGGGGTAACGAAAAAGAGGTGTTTGATTTTTACCGGAATAATGATGGTGCCATGGCGCAATTGCGAGCGCCGCTTTATGAAGAAAAGGTCTGCGAATTTATTTTTGGTGAGGCCAACATCACGGACAAGTCCGTGAGCCGTCAGGACCTGGAGCAGGCAGTTAAAGCGTTGGATGAAAATGAGAGCACGGCCATGCCCCAGGGAACAAAGAAGGGGGCCGACAAAAAGACCAAAGCCAAGCCCACGGACGAGTCGGCTGCGAACAGAAAACCAGCGGCAAAAAAGAAAAGTCCGGCTAAGAAAAAAGCAGTGACCAAAAAAGACGCTTGAAGTGGGGGCCGGGTGGGGTGTTATGCTGCTGTTAACCCCGGCGGTGGATAGTGGCCAGATTATCTTGTGCCAGACTGTCTTGTGAAAGTGATGCCAAATATTTGCCAAAGATCCGGAAGTGACATTATGAGCGAAATTATTAGAGACTCCATGAATATTCTGATTCCCATGGTCATTGAGCAGACCAGCCGGGGCGAGCGGTCATTTGATATCTATTCGCGTCTTTTGAAAGAGCGCATTATTTTTCTGACCGGTCCGGTGGACGATAACGTTGCGAGCGTGGTGGTTGCCCAGCTTCTTCATCTGGAAGCGGATAATCCCAAGAGCGATATCTCCTTCTATATCAATTCGCCGGGCGGCACCGTCACCTCGGGCCTCGCGATCTATGATACCATGCAATATATTCAGCCAAAAATTGCCACCATCTGCATCGGACAGGCCGCGAGTATGGGCTCGCTGTTGCTGGCAGGCGGCGAGCATGGAATGCGCTATTCGCTGGCCAATTCGCGGATAATGGTGCATCAGCCCTCTGGTGGCACCCAGGGTCAGGCTGCCGATATTGAAATTCAAGCCAAGGAAATTCTTGACCTGAGGGACCGGCTGAACAAGCTTTATGTGAAACATACCGGTCAAAAACTGGATGCCATTAAAAAAGCCCTCGACCGGGACAAATTCATGACGCCTGATGAAGCGCTTACCTTTGGCTTGATCGACGAGGTTTTTGAGAAGCGCGTGGTCACCGATGATGACGGAGATGGGGATAAATAACGCGTATCGTTTGTTGATAATGGTGCCAATAATTACCTTTTAGCGGGCCAGGATTTGTGATTTATGGTGAATGCTTTTTAAGCTCGCTGTTAATCAAATATTGTTTGCGATCCTGTAAACTGATGGGTAATGACAACGGAGAATTCCGGGAAAGCAGTTGCGGGCGCAATTTTTGTTGGCGAACAGGGGTTCCTTTCGCTACCATGGTCGTAACGATAAACAAGTGAGGCACAAATGGCGAAGTCCGGCGGAGGCGATACCAAGAATACGCTTTACTGCTCTTTCTGTGGGAAGAGTCAGCATGAGGTGCGCAAGCTGATTGCGGGCCCGACCGTCTTTATCTGTGACGAGTGCGTCGATCTGTGCACCGATATTATTCGTGAGGAAAGCAAATCCAACCTGGTCAAGACCGGTGAGGGGATTCTCACGCCCGGCGAAATTCTGAAAGTGCTCGATGATTATGTGATCGGGCAGGCCAGAGCCAAACGCGTTCTCTCGGTTGCTGTGCACAATCATTACAAGCGCTTGAATCACGCCACCACGGAAAATGATGTTGAATTGTCCAAATCTAATATTCTGCTGGTAGGCCCCACCGGTTGCGGCAAAACATTGTTGGCGCAAACCCTGGCCCGTATCCTCGATGTGCCCTTTACCATGGCGGATGCCACCACGCTCACCGAAGCGGGTTATGTGGGCGAGGACGTGGAGAATATTATCCTGAAGCTGCTGCAGTCTGCAGACTATAATGTGGAACGAGCCCAGCGTGGCATTGTCTATATCGACGAGGTGGACAAGATTTCCCGGAAATCGGACAATCCCTCTATCACCCGTGATGTCTCGGGCGAAGGCGTGCAGCAGGCGCTCCTGAAAATAATGGAAGGCACCATTGCCAGCGTGCCACCCCAGGGCGGTCGCAAGCATCCCCAGCAGGAATTCCTGCAGGTGGATACCACCAATATTCTGTTTATCTGCGGTGGTGCTTTTGCCGGACTGGAAAAAATTATTTCAAATCGCATGCAGGGCAAGGCGGTCGGGTTTGGTGCCAATGTGCAGTCTCCTGATGATCGCAAAACCGGCGAAATTCTCAAGCATAGTGAGCCCGAGGATTTGCTGAAGTTTGGCCTGATTCCCGAATTTGTGGGCCGCCTGCCAGTGATTGCCACGCTTGGTGATCTGGACGAAGACTCGCTGGTGAAAATTTTGACCTTGCCCAAAAATGCTCTGGTCAAACAGTATCAACGCCTGTTTGATATGGATGGTGTGGAGCTGTCCATTACCGATGCGGCTCTGAGCAAGATTGCCAAGCATGCCATCAAACGTAAAACCGGGGCTCGGGGTCTACGATCCATCATGGAAAATATTTTACTGGATACCATGTTTGAACTGCCATCCCTGGATGGTGTGAGCGAAATTGTAGTGAATGAGAAAGTGGTGGAGGGTCACGCCCAACCCCTTTATATATATGCGGATGTCAGGGACAAGGCCAGCAGTAAGCCGGCCTGATTACTAAAACACTTGACGTGATGGCGTCCGCCCCCAAGATATGAGACCAGCGCGCCGAGGGTGGCATCAGGACTGCGGTCACCCGTGAGGGGAACGCGGGTTAAATTTAAGACGGTCAGGGAACAGCAAGCATGAGCGAGACAGGCAAGAGCAAACCAGAAGAGAATAACCCGATGCCAGAGAGCTATCCAGTTTTGCCGTTAAGGGATATTGTTGTATTTCCCCACATGATCGTGCCGCTTTTTGTCGGCCGGGAAAAATCCATCCTGGCGCTTGAAGATGTCATGCGCGAAGACAAGAAGATATTGCTGGTGGCTCAAAAGGACGCCAATGATGACGACCCCACCGCCGATCAGATTTATGATGTTGGAACCATCGCCACTATTCTTCAATTGCTGAAACTGCCCGATGGCACGGTCAAGGTTCTGGTGGAGGGACAGGAGCGGGCCCGTATTACCGAGTATCTGCCACGCAAAGAATTTTTTGAGGCTCGGGTGGAGGTGTTTGAGGAGAGGACCAGCAACGAACAGGAGGTGGAAGCTCTGGCCCGCACTACGGTGGCCGAGTTTGAGCAATATGTGAAGCTCAATAAAAAAGTTCCGCCGGAAGTGCTGGTCTCCATTAGCCAGATTGATGAGCCGGAAAAGCTGGCAGATACCATGGCATCGCACCTGGCACTTAAAATTGCCGACAAACAGGAATTGCTGGCCATTCCCGACGTGGGGCAGCGGCTGGAGCGGGTCCATGCCTTCATGGAAGACGAGATCGGCGTGCTGCAGGTGGAAAAAAAGATCCGTGGCCGGGTCAAGCGCCAGATGGAAAAGACCCAGCGGGAATATTATTTGAACGAACAGCTAAAGGCCATCCAGACGGAACTTGGGGAGACCGAAGATGGCAAAGACGAACTGACAGAGCTTGAGGAAAAGATCGCCGGGACCAAATTTTCAAAAGAG
>JACZYI010000126.1 GCA_022571175.1 Pseudomonadota bacterium | reverse complement strand
CCGTGGGCACTTTTGGAGGAAGTGGATCGGCTCAGGGCACAAAATGTGAAGATCAGTCCTGAAAATCTTCAAATCGCCACCAACTGTTCTTTAATACTCCCAATTCATGGAGAGCTTGACGGTTTTCGTGAAGATGCCAGTGGTGCCAGAATGATCGGCACCACCAGACGCGGTATTGGCCCTGCTTATGAAGATAAGGTTGGTCGACGGGCTATTCGCCTGGCCGATCTCGAAAACAGGGCCGATCTGGAAGCACGCCTGGACTTCTTGCTGGCCCATCATAATGCCCTGAGGGCCGGGTTTGGGCAGGAACCTGTTGATCGGGATAAAATTTTGAAGTCGCTGAATGAGATCGCGCCAAAATTATTGCCCTTTGCGGCACCCACATGGCGCACCTTGTATCAGGCAAGAAAAAATGGTCAGCGGATATTATTTGAGGGTGCACAGGGTTGGATGCTGGATGTGGATCATGGCACATATCCCTTTGTCACATCTTCGCACACTGCTGCAGGTCAGGCGGCGGCAGGCTCGGGATTTGGTCCTGGCGGACTCGATTATGTGTTGGGTATTACCAAGGCTTATACCACCCGAGTGGGTCAGGGCCCTTTCCCGTCAGAGCTTTCTGACAGCATTGGTAAAAGGCTGGGTGAGCGTGGCCGCGAGTTTGGTACCAACACCGGTCGTAGGCGGCGGTGTGGCTGGTTTGATGCCGTTCTCGTGCGGCAAGCAGTCCAGGCGGGGGGCATCAATGGCATTGCGCTCACCAAACTGGATGTGTTGGACGGTATGGACGAACTTAAGGTTTGTACTGGCTACCGTCTAGGTGGTGAGATTATAGATTATCTACCGGCGGGCATGCAGCAACAGGCGGATGTGGAACCCATTTATGAAAGCATGAGCGGCTGGTCCGAAAGCACCGAAGGCGCGCGCTCCTGGGCGGAATTGCCTGCAACTGCGATTAAATATATTCGGCGCATTGAAGAGCTTATTGATGCACCTGTCGCACTGCTTTCCACCAGCCCCGAGCGGGAAGATACGATTCTGGTTCGTGATCCATTCGCGGATTAAGAAGAAATTAGGGCAAACTTGGGCGAAACAGATGCGAATCAGGATAAGTTTAGCCCTGTTTTCCCAAACCAATGAACTCAATCAACTCCTCAATACCTTAACCACCCTTTAAGCGACTGGCTGCTAGGGTCTGTGGTCGCCAGGGCAATGCGCCCTGAGGGTATGTATGCGGTATGTTCGAATTTATGCGGGTGTTCTATGGAAACAACAGATCATATAGGAGAGGGCTCCAGGCCCCATCAGCCAGGACTTCTGGTTGATCGCTTTAGTTTGGACATTTCTGCGCGATTGCCGCTGTTTGATAGCCCGGCCGGCCATGCGTATGAAGCCCGCGACTCGGACGATCCATCTCGTCCACTTTATGCCATTGTTCATAGTTTTGGCATGCCCCACCGTGCATCTGTATTTGATTCCCTGATTTTCGATCCCATAGCAAACCTGATCAATCCGATTGCACAGCTGGTGATGAATATTAAGATCGAGAAGAGTGTCCGACAACGCCAGGTGACATTTTTTGAAAAACCGCTTGGCGGTCCGGTTCTGTCATCCATAAAAAGTGACAAATTGACTGAGAATTTTATCAAAGGGGAACTTACCAAGAGCCTGATTCAGACCATTGCCACACTCCATGCTCGTGGACTGACCCATCGCGCCATTCGCCCACAAAACCTGTTTTTTGCAGATGCTGAAGGATCGGAAATTATTCTTGGTGAATGCGTATCAGCCTCTCCCGGCAGTGGCCAGCACCATATTTTTGAACCTCTGGAAACAGCCTACGCTGACACTATTGGGCGGGGTGATGGAACCCCGGATGCAGATAATTTTGCCCTGGGTGTCACTTTACTCAGTCTTTTAAGAAAGAAAATCCCGAGTGATTCCAGATCACTCGATGATATGTATAGTGTGCGGGTTAATCAGGGATCATATCAAGCGTTGATTCAAGGTACCGAATTTGCGGTCTCGACCGCGGCATTGCTCCGAGGGCTCATAAGTGATGACCCTGGTGAAAGATGGTCCCTGAAAGAAGTGTCTTTGTGGGTCGAACATCATGCGCCGAGAAAAAGAGCGGCCATGGCAAAATTTTCCCTTTCGCGGCCGATCAATTTTATGGGCACTAATTATTCGGATCGACGCACGCTTGCACATGCTCTGGCCAAAAATATTGCCGAGGCCGCTGAGCTGATCCGCAAGCAGGAGTTCTCCGTATGGATCCAGCAGATTCTGGCAGGCGAGGCCATAACTGAACGTACCGAACGGCTGATTTTAAGTCCTGAATCGCTTGATGGGTCCAAAGTACGAAGAGACGCGGACGCGCTGGTGGCACGATTTTGCGCACTGCTTGATCCCACCGGACCCCTTCGCTTTCGGGGACTGACCATTTGCTATGATGGTATTCCAACCGCTCTAGCGGCAGCATATATTTCCGGGGAATCCGATATGCTGGAAGCCTTTCGCAAACTGCTTTGCACAAACTTGATCAAATATTTGATCGATATTGTCGGTGACAGGAATGACAGGGCGCGAGAATTAAGAATTATGTTTAGTTTGTTGGCCGATGAGATTTCGTCACCGCGCCCTGGCAAAGGTCTGGAGCGGTTTCTCTATAATGCCATTCCGGCCTTGCCTTGCCTGAGCCCTCATTTCAAGACCTTGTGGATCGATGGTTTTAAACCTCTTTTGGAACATCTGGATAAGGCCGTTGGGGCCGATGCCAAACTTGAAAATCCGTTGGATTTGCATTTTTGCGCTTTTGCTGCCAGCAAAATAAAGGGATTGGGGTTCGCGCTGGCTGATCTCCCGAGTGCCAAATTTCCCAGAGGCCCGATGGCGCTTTCACTTCTGGAAGCCTTGGGTTTAGCCCAGCGCAGATATAGCGTCACCGCCCTTCCAAATATTTCTGCGGCACTGGCTGAAGGCATAAAGCCACTCATTGCTCAACTGCATTATTTGCCACGACGAGAGAAGCTGCAAAAAACCCTGCAATCATCTGCCAAGATGGGCGATTTGAGAAAACTGGTAATGGACCTGGATCTTAAACGAAACCAGATTCTGGATGCGTGTGCATATTCGCAGGCAATTGCGTTATTTTCCCAATTAGAAAAAAAAGAGTGTGGTTTTCACGTACCGCCAAACCGACCGATAAAGATGTTCTCTATAAAGGATACCGGGCCGCGACATTTCTTGGCGGGCTGGTTTTGATTTCTTCGGCTGTTTATGCCCTGGCAGGATTTTAACTGATGGCTCGTTCAAAGACTACCCCCAAAGGGTCATCGAAGAAGAGTTTCATGACCATTATCGGACTAGCGGGTCTTATGGTCTCTATGTTTCTGGCACCTGCTATTCTCGCCTTAATGTCGGTCGGGTTGGCACCATCGCTGGTCGCCTGGCTATCAGACCAGAACCCCATGAGAGCCCTAAGAGTGCGCATCCTGTTCATGTTCAATATGTCGGGTGTTATTCCCTTTTCGGTTACTCTCTGGATGAGTGGCCGGGGATTTACGGCAGCCCTTGGTATGCTCGGTGATGTTGTAACCTGGCTTGTAATGTTTGGTGCTGCTGGTGTTGGGGTCGTCGCCATTTGGGTGGCACCACAGATTTCATCTATTGTGACCCATTTGATTCTTCAGGAACGTTTGCGGACCATCGTCAAGCATCAGAAAAAACTGGTGGAGGATTGGGGAAATGATATCCCACCCCATATTCCCAAACAATCGGAAGAAGCTGCGGTGGTTAATGCTGCGGAATAAAATTGCTAAATTCCTATGATTGCGAGTCAGCAACCGCCTTAGCCGCCATAAGCTGATCGTCACGCACGGAATTTTTCATGGCCTTTTGCAGTTTTTCAAAAGCGCGTACTTCAATTTGCCGAACACGCTCACGACTGATGTTATAAATTTTGCTCAGATCTTCAAGCGTGGAGGGAGCATCCTTCAGACGACGTTCGGATATAATATGTTGTTCCCGCTCATTGAGCATGGCCATGGCCCCTTTCAGAAGGTTCTGGCGATAATCCAGCTCTTCATGGTCGGCAATGAGGGTTTCCTGATCGATGCTATCATCCACCAGCCAATCCATCCATTCGCCGTCACCATCCACCTGCATTGGTGCATTCAAAGAATGGTCCGGGGCCGACATGCGGCGATTCATGTTCACTACTTCATGTTCTGGCACCGATAGCTGTTTTGCGATATGCTTCACATTATCAGGGTTGAGATCCCCCTCTTCAAAAGCACGAATATTTCCCTTGATGCGCCGGAGATTAAAGAAGAGTTTTTTCTGGGCGGCAGTGGTTCCAATCTTAACCAGTGACCATGACCTGAGAATATATTCCTGGATCGCGGCCCTGATCCACCACATGGCATAGGTGGCCAGTCGAAAACCCCGCTCGGGATCAAATCTCTTGACCGCCTGCATCATGCCCACATTGCCCTCGGCAATGAGTTCAGCAACCGGCAAACCATAGCCTCGATATCCCATAGCAATTTTTGCCACAAGACGCAGATGGCTGGTGACCATCTTGTGAGCTGCTTCGGAGTCCTCATGTTCTACCCAGCGCTTGGCGAGCATATATTCCTCATTCTTTTCCAGCATGGGAAATTTACGGATTTCCTGCAGATATCTGCTCAGGCTGCCATCGGGAGTGATGCTGGGCATGGTTGACTTGGAAGGCACGGTTTCGGCTCCTTTTTGCGAAAAATACAGAATTCGCAGCTATACGAGGCATTTTTACGGTGATTATTATATCAGTTTGATATAATAAAACAACCGGTTTTGGTTTGTCAATGAAGACATGATGTGAAACTAAGCCCCCAATACCTCATCCAGGCAGGATACAAGTTGACCCATGTCATTTGGGAGCTCCGAGGAAAATGTAAAGCGTTTTCCTGAAATCGGATGCAAAAACCCGAGCCGGGTTGCATGCAAGGCCTGGCGCGGAAATTCGTTCAGGGTGTTGGTGATAGTTTCAGGGACGGTATTCTTCGGAAATCTGATGCGACTGGCATAGAGTGGGTCACCAATGAGGGCATGGCCATAATGCGCCATATGAACCCTCACCTGATGGGTTCGACCGGTCTCAAGGCGACATTCGACCAGACTTGCCACTGGTCTCACCCCTGCTTTCCATATCTTCTGGACGGCATAATGTGTGACGGCCCGTTTGCCATTTTTTTCTACGACCGCCATTTTTTTTCGCTGTTTAGGGTGTCTGCCAATCATATCTTCAATGCGGCCCTTGATCAGTATGGGCCCACCAGCGACAACAGCCAGATAGGCGCGAACAATCGAATGTTCGGCGAACTGGCCGGCCAGACCCCTATGCGCCAAATCATTTTTGGCGGCCAGCATCAAGCCACTTGTTTCTTTATCCAGACGATGAACGATGCCGGGTCTCAGTTCCCCGCCGATGCCGGACAAACTATCCCCACAATGATAGAGGAGGGCATTGACCAGGGTTCCATCCGGATTGCCAGCCGCCGGGTGGACCACCATATTCGCAGTCTTGTCGATAACAATCAGATCATCATCTTCATAAACAACATTCAGTGGTATGGATTGGGGCACGGGTGTTGCCGGTTCCGGAGCCGGAATTCGCAATTGGTATTCTTCATCGGGTTTGACCGAATATGAGGGCTCGGTTATCGTCCTGAGTTCGCCATCCTCAAGCCGTTGCAATTGGCCCTGGCTGATCAGGGACTGGATGCGTGAACGGGAG
>JACZYI010000125.1 GCA_022571175.1 Pseudomonadota bacterium | reverse complement strand
CATCCGGCCATTTGTCCAGGCAGTCATGCCTTTCCGGCATATCCCAATCCCCGCAGGCGGCATAGTAAAAGGCTTCTACAAGAAATACGTCCGATTTGTTGTTAACTTCTGCATCGTGGTCGCCTTTGGAAGGTTTGAACCTGTTGCCCAATTTCCAAATCCAAGGCCCCACAAACAGACCCATAAATCCCGCAGTCCCTAAAATGATTAGTGTGGCCGCAGGATAGGAAGTGATGCCATCTTCCAACATCCCAAACATATCCGCGATCCATATCGCGGGAAATATTCCTATTGTTGCCAAGTATATCAGCAATGCTTGGACAAGGACAATAATTGTAAATGACGCTGCAACTGTCTGAAAAAATTTCCCCATCCGCACATAGTGTCACCTGATGCTATGCGAGTCGAGAAATGCATGGCATGCAGGGACATATGCGCAAAAACTACTGGAAGCGACTCAGGTAGGCCCTTAACACCGTTCTCTGTCGCCTCTTTACAGCAGGGGAATTTCTAAATTGATTCCAGATATTCCCAAACCTGACGGAGGGCCAACCTCTCTGGCACGCCTGTCAATTCGCCTTCATCAAAACTTCTAAATGCGACACGCAGCTTTGCTGCCGCACCTGCTGGCGTTCTAGGCAGGGTGCAGAGGATGGCCCGCTGCAGATCAATCCACTGCTTGCCTATAGCCTCGTCAATGTCCTCATCCTGGCCCTGCCAGCCTTTTTCAAGCTCGTTGGCCTTGTGGTACATCTCCATAATCATATCCTGGTCCTTCATAGTGGTATCCCCTGATTCTCGCCGTCCAGAAGACCGAGTACCGACAATACCGGCAAACAGCGCTCTCCAGCTGCATCAAGGTTAAGATGATTGGCTGGCGTCAAAGCGGATACGGAAGCCCTTTCTATGCCGTTTTGATCCTCGATATAATTGCCAAGCATATAGGTCACGTTGCGCATTTCCTGACTCAGATAAGCTTGATATGTCTCCATTTCGCTGCGGATCGGTTCGCGGGCTGGATTACGCCTTTGTTCCAGAATCCAGCGCATTACCGGCACACAGAAGTCCCGGTTTTCTTCGATCCAGCCTTTCAATGTCTCGCGGTTCTGCTTTTGCAGCGGTGAATCATCATTGACGACCGCAACCAGTGGCGCCCAATCATCATAGGTCGCGAACTCCATATGGAAACCCAGCACCGTCTCGTTGTTGATCGACTGGCTGTCGATAAAGGCCAGCAGGCCCACACTGCACGCATCTACCCACCATTGGGCCGGGTGAAAATCATCAATTGCCTCTTTGGTGGCAACCACGTTTGCACATAAAGCTACAGCCCCGCCAAGGGCTACAGCGCCAGCGCCTTTAAGGATTTGTCTTCGGTCCATGCTTGAATAGGGTTTTTTCATTTCATATCTCCAGTTCTTCGCCGCCTTCGCGGTCATTGTTGCTTTCTCGCGGGTCGTCATCTTCCTTCGGATCATCGTCTTCCATATCTTCTAAAGGGGCGTCCACTTGGTCCAGCAGATAAAGCAAACTCTCGATGGCTCGCTCTATAGTGGTTCGTTCAATCAGAATTATGGGTGTGTCGCCGACTGCGACTGTGCGTGCATTATCAGACATGATCCGCGCCCTTTCGCTGATCTGGTACCAAAGCCAAGAAAATCGCCCTTACCCTTCCAGCGCTATCAAGGCCCAGAGAGCGCCCAGGGGATATCTGGCACCATGATGCTATTTCCTGGGGATCGCCTGTTGTGGCGATGCAGGCGGCACCAGAGGGAGTGATTTGTGGGGGATCTATGCTATATGGTTGATTAGCCATTCCAATCTCCTTTGCAGGTTGGTCCGGTTAGAGCCTCGTTGGTGTGCTAGCACCTTCGGGGCTTGCTTTTTAGAGACTGTATGATTAATATCCTTTCGAACCAACTAAGTCAATATGAAAAATATAGTCTACTATGCCGAATATTCCGCTCACACCGAGACAATGTAAAGCAGCCAGGGCTCTTTTGGGCTGGTCACAAGAAGACCTAGCAACGGAATCTGGTGTCGGCGTTGCGTCACTTCGAACATTTGAGTCTGGCAGAACCAACCCTTACGAAAGCACTCTCGCCAAACTTTCTGAAACACTTTCTATAGGCGTTGAATTCATCCCTGAAAATGGTGGCGGCCCCGGGGTTAGGCTGAAGAAGTAAAGGCCCCAATCTCAAACGCTATTTCTTCACGCAGATACCGTAATATTGGGAAGGGAGTAGTTCCCCCTTTTCGCCGGCGGGAATTATAGTGTGGCGGCTATGCACCGACACCAACCCGAATGTGATAGTAGTGGTCATGACATTGCCTGTACCTGTGACTTCAATGAATGAAACGCCCAAGTCATTGTTCAAATGAATAACCTCCACTGTACCAACGTTTCCAATCATATAGGCCTTGTCTGATTCCGGATCGACCAAAAACTGAAGATTAAAATCTTCCTCGGCCAACTCAATTCCATCCAAGTTGGCCATTAGTGGATATGAACAGTCGAAGGTTACAGGCTCAGCTTGAGCGTTAAACACCACGATAAACGACAATTGCAGAGTGATGAATAGTATCGCAATTCGAATCCGCCCCATTTTGATTCCCCCGGTTGTAAGCAGCAAATGATATGCATACTACATTCGACCATCGTCTATCAAACTGGTTCAAAATGACCGATATTTGAAAGTAAACCCTTACTCCCTTAGCAGGGGAGCGCCTTCAGAAGCTTGCACGGCTTGGGTGAATTGCAATCAGCAGCAACAGAGCCCATATTGATAAAATCGGCACCGACTGGGATTCTAGAATTCCTAACAGTCTCGCCGAATATTTTGGGTCAAATAGCATTAATGCATATTTCTAATTTACGAGCCTCTGCATGACAAAAATAAAATTTTGGTTTTGGACAACAGCAATATTTTTCTCAATAATTACATATTTAGATTTGGCGGAGACACGGGTTCTTAGATTTGTTTGGTGGGATAATTTCCACGCAGTCGTGTCGCCATTTCTGGTAGGCGGGTTAATATCGTTCTTGTTTTACTATTTGGTGGTGTCCATACCGGAAGGAAAAAGACGTAAAGTAATTAAGGACAATCTCAAGAAACAATATAAAATAATTAAAAAAGACATACTTCTCCAAATTATATTTGCCAGCCACGAAGGCGGGAGAACGGATCTGGAGACCGATGAAGAGACGCTGGAGAAACTACTAACCACCGAAGGATTTAAGAAAGCTTTTTCTGGGGGCAGCGAAGGTGACGAAGGGTTTTACGCGTTTGAAAATTACATTGGCCAGGACGTATTAGAGTATCGCGAGATTATTTTTAATCTTAAAATTTTAGCCAAGCAAATTGATTTTGCACTTCATAACTACGCCGTAAGCGACGCCAATGTTTTCGCTTTTTTCAAACGACTTGAAACATTTCTCCTCCGCTTAGAAGCTATTGGACCTGGTTACGATCAAGAAAAACCCCTTAGTTCATTAATTTGGGAAATATTTGCGGGTTGGAGTTTGATTGAAGGCTACCGTGGTTACGACATCATCGAAAAAATGATTGAGGACCTATAGTCCAAAAAAAATAGCTGGCGGCCTTCTGGGAGCGTGAGATTGGTGATTGGGGTCGGGATGTAAGCGCTGCCTTCATAGCAGCCCCCGATGCTGCCTTTACCATCTTCGGGGTCAATGCCCCCCGCGACATGCTCAGGACCGAAGCAGGGCTGGGTCTGGTGCTTTCCAACCGGCTCAGCGCCTCGGTTCGTTATTCTGGAGGATTTGCCCAGAGTTTGACCGAGCATCGTGTTACCGGTGCCTTCCGCTGGGCCTGGTAAGAATGGTTGAGACTGGCGTTCGCTTCTGGCTAAAAGCGGACCTTCCTGGCGGTAAACGTTTCTTTCAATTGGGGTCGCCTTTGGCTTTTCAAGCGTCAGTTTTTTGCCTGTTTTTTCCCTGTTGTATCAGGGATCGGTGCCCATTAAATCACCATTATTAAATGGACCCTTGGGGTTTGGCGTTTCCTGTACATATCCTGTTTTAACAGGAAAGGAATGCCCGGCTGCTTTCCACTGTCTTTCCACTATTTATGGAAACATCACACCAGCCTTTTCCATTATTATTCCATTATTAAATGGAAAGGATCGGCCAGACCCTATCCGTTATCTTTCCGTTATTTACGGAAACGATTTGCTCGGCATCGCTTATTTTTCGCTTATTAAAGGGAAACTGGCAGAGTCTTGGTGCTCTCGTTTGGCATGTGCTTGGGATATCCGGGCGCTTTACCCGGTTTCAATCTTTTCAAGGGCTTATGGCTTTGGTCCGGTCGATTTTGTGTTCAATGAACGGTGTCTGCTTTGTCCTCCTCGCCGGGAGCATCTTTAAGGCCCGTGACGGCCCTGAGCCCGGCAAGGGCGTCTTCAAATTGTTTGAAAGCTGTCTCCACCCGCTCGGGCGCCGAACGGCTTTGCTTTATACATTTCGCCAAAATGACCTCGCCATGTTCCTGCCAGTGCTTGCTCAAGTCCTGAATAAAGCCTTTGCCCATCTTATTGCGTGAGCCTTTGGGGCGGCCGTTAGGGTTGCCACATTGTCCAGGCTTGAATTGGTTTGTAAGATTTGGATTTGGATTCGTCATCATATTTCCTTTGCATCGTTGAGCATAAGCACCACAAATCAATGGATCCTGTCAGATTTCTTGGGGCTCGCCTCTGGGTTATCCTCACGGACCTGAGCTTTTGAGAGAATGCGATCCATAATTTCCAGTTCTTCATCACTGAGCTTTGAATAGTCCAGCTTGGGCCCACGTTCGACCTTTCCAGAGATATGAACATTTTCCCGGAACTTATCTGGCCTTCTGGCCTTCAAAAGGAACATCAAAAGCGAATCTGAATACTTCTGGACGTGGCCACATACCTTACCCTTGTAAAAGACTGGTTTCCCTACGCCCTTAACCGCCCGAAGGAAGGCTTCGTCTTCGAGAGCATCATTACCTTCTTCAAGTGCATCATCCCAGGCAGCGGCAAATTCTGGATCCTTCTTACGCCATCGATATGTGGTTTCGCGTTTGACTCTGGCCAACCTTGCAGCCAATGCAATCGTATCGCCTTCCCTGAGCCCCTGGAGGAATGCCTCAACTGCCGCTGCTGTCTTCTTCATGATTCCGCTCCGATAATCCCGTCCTTGCTCCAACTGATTTAGTCGGTTAGGTTTGCTGCATGCGTTTCACTGGTTTTCTAATATCACCTTGGGCTCCCAAATTATGGCTTGTGCTTTCCGTCTTGTGGATCATCGCAATCTCTTGGCAACACGCTGGAGACAAATACTTTGGCTGGATTGATATGGCGTTCACTGTGCTATTTTTCCCTGCGGTCTTCTATTTCTGGCTGAGAAAGGCCCGGAAAATTGCGCTCGACCCAGATGATGACCGCGAAGATATTGTTTTCTTATCCGGGTTGGCTCTGACTGGTCTGGCGTTTGCACTTCTCTTGCCTAGTTAAAAATATCCTGGTCCGGAGTTTGTTCCCTCAAAATTAACGCCGCAAATAATCTCAGAGCCTCGGCAGTTTTTCCGCTTTTCTCAAGTTTCAATATTTGTTCAATGTCTCCCGTGAATGAGGGATCGTAGAGTTTTTCTGCAAGCTTCTCAGCTCTTCGCACAATAGCGCCTTTTTCAGCAACCTTTGAGAGCCCAGCCAAAGGCTTGGTTATATCAAAGGTCAATAATCGCCTTACGCCAGCACCAAACCCGCCCTTGATTTCATTAAGGACTTCCTGCCGTGATGCCGTCTGGCTTCCACC
>JACZYI010000124.1 GCA_022571175.1 Pseudomonadota bacterium | reverse complement strand
CAAGCCCCTGTCCGACGTCATCGGCCAACAAGAGGGCCGGCGGATGATCTTCACCGGCCTGACCGAGACCTTCTTCACCTACGTCAAGGTGGCGTTCTTCGCCGGCGCCTTCCTTTCCTTTCCCTTCGTCGCCACCCAACTCTGGATGTTCATCGCGCCCGGACTTTACCGCAACGAAAAGTTCGCGTTTCTCCCCTTCCTGATCGCCACCCCGATCCTGTTCTTCCTCGGTGGGGCGCTGGTTTATTATTGGATATTTCCCCTGGCCTGGCAGTTCTTCCTCAGTTTCGAGACCACCGGAGCCGCCGGCGGGTTGCCGATCCAGCTCGAGGCGCGGGTCGGCGAATATCTCTCGCTGGTGATGAAGCTTATCTTCGCTTTTGGCGTCAGTTTTCAACTGCCGGTTCTGTTGACACTGATGGGCCGGGCCGGTCTGGTCACCAGCGATGGCCTGAAGCGGAACCGCAAATACGCGGTGATAATTACCTTTGCCGTGGCGGCCTTTTTGACACCCCCCGATATTATCTCACAGGTGGGGCTTGGCATTCCTATCCTGCTTCTGTACGAATTATCCATCCTCTCCATTCGTATGACCGAAAAGAAACGGGCGGAGCAGGATTGAACCTGTCTAGACAATTAACAGAGCGCCATGTTTGACCTGAAAAAGATACGCAAAAATCCGAAGGCCTTTGATGAGGGCCTGAAACGCCGTGGGCTCCCTCCGCAGGCTGCGGACATTCTGGAACTGGATGCTGCCAAGCGCGAGCAGATGGTTCTGGGTCAGGAAGCGCAAGCCAAACGAAATACTCTTTCCAAAGAGGTCGGTGATAAAAAAGCTGCGGGTGAGGATGCCAATGAGCTGATGAAACTGGTTGGAGTGCTCAAGCAAGAAGTGGTGGCAGCGGTTGAAATTGAGCGGAAAATTGCCAGGGAGCTCAAGGATATTCTGCTTTCCACGCCCAATCTTCCCGCTGATGATGCTCCTGGCGGTTCGGACGAAAACGACAATCCGGTGCTGCGCAGTTGGGGGGAGAGGCCCGAATTTGACTATCAGGCTCGCGAGCATTTTGATTTGGGTGAAGCGCTGGGCGGCATGGATTTTGAAAGTGCGGCGGCCACCTCGGGGGCTCGTTTTGTGGTGCTGAAAGGGGCACTGGCCCGCCTTGAGCGCGCCCTTGGCCAGTTCATGATTGATCTTCAGACCGGCGAGTTTGGCTATCAAGAGGTCTCCACACCCTGTCTGGTGCGCGATCATGCGCTTGTGGGTACGGGTCAGTTGCCCAAGTTTGCCGATGATCTTTTCCGCATGAGCGATGATCTCTGGCTGATCCCCACCGCAGAAGTGACGCTCACCAATTTATCGCGCGAACAGATAATAGGGGGTGAAAGCCTGCCGAGGCGTTATAGCGCGCTCACCCAATGTTTCCGTTCCGAAGCGGGCTCTGCGGGCAAAGATACCCGCGGCATGATCCGCCTGCATCAATTTGCCAAGGTCGAGCTGGTTTCCATTGTCGAGCCCGAAAAGTCAGATGATGAACATGAACGCATGCTGGGCGCTGCCGAAGAAGTTTTGCGGCGATTGAAGCTGCCCTATCAGGTCATTGATCTTTGCACCGGCGATCTGGGGTTTGGGGCGCGGCGGACCTATGACCTTGAGGTCTGGTTGCCGGGGCAGGCTCGCTACTGCGAAATTTCATCCATTTCCAACTGCGGGGATTTTCAGGCGCGGCGCATGAACATGCGCTACCGTCCCGAGGGCGAAAAAGAAACCCGCTTTCCCCATACTTTGAATGGTTCGGCGTTGGCTGTGGGCCGCACCTTGGTGGCGGTGATGGAAAATTACCAGCAGGCCGATGGTTCTATTGAAATTCCTGAAGTGCTGCAGCCCTATATGGGTGGAATGAAGAGCATTTCCGCCTAATGACTCCGACAAAACCATCCCTGGATCGACTTCTACTGACAAATGATGACGGCGTGGATGCCGAGGGTCTGGCCATCTTGCAGGAGATTGCCGCGGATCTGTGCGATGATATCTGGACGGTGGCACCCCTGACCGAGCAAAGCGGAGCCGGCCATTCGCTCACCTTGACCGAACCTCTGAGATTGCGCCGGGTGGGTGAGCAGCAATTTGCCGTCCGGGGCACGCCCACTGACTGCGTGATTATGGGCATGAATTATCTGATGAAAGACAAACGCCCCACACTGGTGCTCTCGGGCGTGAACCGGGGGGCCAATCTGGCGGAGGACGTGACCTATTCGGGCACGGTGGCCGGTGCCATGGAAGGCACCAACGCCGGGGTGGCATCGATTGCGCTCTCGCAGGTGAGAGTTCGCGGTGAGCGCAAAACCAGTTTTGACGCGGCGCGTGCGCTTGCGCCGGATTTGATCCGGAATCTGGTGAGGGCTGGCTGGCCTCCGGGGGTGCTGATCAATATCAATTTCCCGGCTCTGGCGGTGGAGGATATCAAGGGTGTGCGTATTACCCGGCAAGGACACCAGGACCTGGCCATGCTGAGTGTGAACAAGCATAAAGACCCGAGGGGGTTTTCCTATTACTGGATTTCCAACAGCGCGCGTGGCCAGAAAACCGGCGATGAAGATGATGATTTACTGGCCATTCGCGAAGGCTGGATTTCGGTCACGGCCTTGAAGATGAATTTGACCGACCATGAGACCGGAGAGCATCTGAAAAAAGCTTTGCAGCGGGAATGAGTTGCCAGCCGGGCGTTCGGATTCTAGAATCGGGATTATGGTGACCAGTACGCGACATTGCTTGACCCTTACCGGCCTTATTCTGACTGCGCTCATGCTCGGAGCCTGCACCCAGCTTGGCTATGGTGAATTACGCCCCCGGGACGGCGCGGATATTATTCCCACAACCCTGCGTGACGGCTCGGTTCAGACCGGCAGTGGCACTGTGACTGTGAGGCGGGGCGATACGGTCTATGGCATTGCGCGCGCGCATGGCGTGGAGCTCAGATCGCTCATAAGCGCCAATAATATGAAGGCACCCTATTTGTTGCGGATAGGGGAAGTTTTGAAATTGCCCCAGCCCCATTATTATGTGGTGAAGCGAGGCGACACCGGATATGGCATTTCCCGGAAATTCGGCATTGACCTGACCACGCTGGTGCGCATGAATGGCATGAAGCGGCCCTATAGATTGCGGGTGGGGCAAAGGTTGAAACTGCCCGCAGGTGCGCGTGAGGCAGAGGTGCGTGTGGCGTCTGCCAGTAGCAGCAGTGGCGGCAAGACCCCCAAGACCACCGTGCCAGAACCGCCCGCACGATCAGGCCGTGGATTTCTCTGGCCGGTCAATGGCAAAATCCTCTCAAGCTTCGGACCCAAGGAGGGGGGCTTGCATAATGACGGCATCAACATCAAGACGCCCCAAGGGGCGGAAATCAGGGCAGCCGAGGCGGGCGTGGTGGCCTATGCTGGTGATGAACTCAGGGGCTATGGCAATCTCCTGCTGATCCGCCATGATGGAGGCTGGATCACCGCCTATGCCCATAACGAGAAATTGATGGTCTCGCGGGGAGACCGGGTTAGCCGGGGTCAGGTGATTGCCAGTGCTGGCTCAACCGGCGGTGTCAGGGACCCGCAGCTGCATTTCGAGATCAGAAAAGGGCGTCAGGCGGTTGATCCCTTGAATTATTTACCCAAATCAGGCAAAAACGCGCCTTGAAATTGAGAGCAGGCGGGCATATCTAAAAAAATCAGTGGTGGATGCGGCTTTCCTTTGCAATCGGGCTCACTGCCGTTATAGTCGCGCCGAATCTGGGAAAATGGCCAGAAAGGCCGGACAATATTAGCTTCAAGGGTGATACAGATGAATTTTCAAGCAATAATTTTACAAACCGGTGGTGGCTCTTTGAGCGGTACGCTCTTTATGATCGCCTCGTTCATTCTGATCTTTTATTTTTTCCTGATCAGGCCGCAGCAAAAACGGGTTAAACAGCATAAAGCCATGGTCAATGCCGTGAAGCGGGGTAACAGTGTTATCACCCAGGGCGGTATCATAGCCAAAGTCATCAGGGTCAAGGATGCAGAGCTTGAAGTGGAAATTGCCGACGGTGTTCGCATCACTATTCTCAAGGGAACCATTTCCGAAGTGCGTGGCAAGACCGAGAACAGCAAATAATATTCCAAAATCAATGCCCGTGAATCATTTGGATTATTTTTTTGGGGACATGAAAAATGCTTAATTTTCCGCGCTGGAAAATAATCCTGATATCACTTCTATGCCTCTTCGGAATTTTGTTTGCGATGCCCAATTTTGTCTCGCAGCAAACCCTCGACAATTTTCCGGGCTGGCTACCCACCCAAAAAATTGCCCTCGGGCTCGATTTGCAGGGCGGTTCACACATGCTGCTGGAAGTAGATGTGGGCGCGCTGGTCGAAGAAAGATTAGAGAACTTGCAGGACGATGTGCGTACGGTTTTGAGGCGGGACCGCATACGGTATACCGGGCTTTCAGCCTCCGAGAAGTCGGTCACATTTCGCCTGTCCGATCAGGCCAATGAAGCGCGGGCAATCGAACTGCTGGAGGCCCTGGCGCAACCCATAACCAATTCTCTTTTTGCCCTGCCGGGCAGTAGTTCCAGTCTGGATATTGAGGTTGAAGCGGAAGGCGATGGTCGCATCTCGGTGATCCTTACCGATGAGGGTATTCTGGCGAGGCGGACCAGCGCGGTGCAGCAATCCATTGAAATTGTGCGCAGACGGGTGGATGAAATGGGCACTCGCGAACCCTCCATCCAAAGGCAGGGCACGGACCGTATTCTGGTTCAGGTGCCCGGCCTGCAGGATCCACAACAATTGAGAGACATGCTGGGCACAACGGCCAAATTGACTTTTCACCTGGTGGATGTGACCGTCAGCACGGATGATATCTTGCGCGGGCGGGCTCCTCCGGGCACGATTATTTTACCCATGGTGGATAACCCCGCGGCCCTGGTGGCCATTCGACGGCGCGCCATGGTCTCAGGTGAAAATCTGATTGATGCCCAGCCCAGCTTTAATCAAAATGGCCTGCCAGCGGTCACCATTCGGTTTGATATCACCGGCTCTCGACAATTTGGCCGGGCCACGGCAGAAAATGTCGGACGCCCCTTTGCTATTGTGCTTGACGATGAAGTGATTTCGGCACCGGTTATCAATGAGCCAATTCCCGGTGGCCGGGCCATCATTTCTGGTGGTTTCACGGTTCAGGGCGCTAATGATTTAGCCATCCTCCTGCGCGCGGGTGCCTTGCCGGCACCGCTGACAATATTGGAGGAGAGGTCCGTGGGGCCAGATCTTGGGGCCGATTCTGTGGCCGCAGGCAAAAATGCAGCCATCATCGGCTTGTTGGCGGTGGTGGTCTTTATTATTCTCACCTATGGCCGTTTTGGTGTGGCTGCCAATCTGGCCCTGATGATCAATATCGCCCTTTTGATGGCTGCGCTTTCAATTCTAGGGGCTACGCTGACGCTGCCCGGCATTGCCGGCATTGTGCTCACTATCGGCATGGCGGTGGATGCAAATGTGCTGGTATTTGAACGAATTCGCGAGGAGACAAGAGCCGGACGAGCGCCGCTGGCGGCTGTGGATATGGGCTATACCCAGGCCTTGAGCACAATTCTGGATGCCAATATCACCACGCTTATTGCCGCGCTTATATTGTTCCAGTTCGGTGCCGGTCCGATCAAGGGTTTTGCGGTGACGCTGGCCATTGGCATTATCACATCGGTCTTTACGGCTGTGACGGTCACTCGTTTAATCATTACAATCTGGCTTCGGCGCACACGCCCCGAAACGCTGACCTTATAGGGGGG
>JACZYI010000123.1 GCA_022571175.1 Pseudomonadota bacterium | reverse complement strand
GGATTTAGGCTTCAAACTCGACTTCTGGAAGGTCAATATCAAGCCTGGCAAGCCGGTCATGTTCGGCCATATGAATGGAACCCCCGTGCTCGGATTACCCGGAAATCCCACAAGCGCCTATGTTTGTGCCATATTACTGCTGTTTCCGCTGCTGGATGTGCTTTTAGGCAAGAAAGCCACGGGACAGCTCGTAAATAAGGCCCGTTTAAGGGAGGGATTGCCAAAAAACGGCCCCCGGGAGACATTTTTGAGGGCCAGAGTGGAAAATGATGGGGGGTCTATGGTGATTCTCCCCCTAGCGATGCCAGACTCCAGCGCGCTTTTGGCCTTGTCTGAGGCCTCTGCCCTGTTGATCAGACCCCCAAATGCACCCGAAGCGTCGACTGGCGATCTGGTGGAATATCTGGAGATTTGAGGGGCTTTGCCCTTAGCTTCTCCCGGCCCGGGTTTTGCTCTCATGCTTGACACCTGTCCCACTGTTCTTAGGTTTAGGCGGTGTTGAGCAAGGTTTTTACGGTTTGTTCAAATTTCTTATCGTCTTTGGAGTCTGTCATGTCCTATAAAGCCTACCTTACAATTTCTGAATTGTCTAAACACCCCGATATTTCCAGCGCTTTAGCGGACATGATTATTATTTGGTCCGCCGTCGAAAATGCTTTGGTGGCGCTTACCCACAAGTTGCTCGGGACTACCGCACAAAAGAGCACCATCGCATTTTATTCTCACACCAGTCTCCATGGACGCATAAATATGATCAAACGCCTGGTCCGCGAATTTGTATCAGATAAAACAGTAAAGGATAACCTCCTTACTTCATTAACCAAAATTACTAATTTGGCGACAACCAGAAACTCTTACGTCCACGGCAAGTGGGCTTCCGATTATAAGGGAACAGTTGTCGTTTTTGACCTTAGGAAATTGCCAAATTCCACAAAACGCAAGAAAACAGTAAAAGCTGTTGATATTCGTAATCATATCAGAGCTGTCCATCGCAGGCTGGATTGCCTCTGGGAGACAATCGAACAGCTAAAGAAAGTATCCTCCTGACCATGTCCTCTATTTCATGCTCGGGGGTTTCATCCCCGAGAAACCCGTAAGCAATATCCATTGCTTCGTTAAACATCTCCTCAGATATAATTATGTCCTCAACTAGACTCCACGAGTCCCTGCTTTCCTTAAGTATATAATCGCCCTCCCCCTTGACAAAGCCAGAACTTTAGGGGAACATATGGGCAACATTTATGTTTCAGCCACCATATGAGGTGCCGCCATGCTCACGCGCAAACAACATGAATTGCTGGTCTATATCAAGGACAGGCTCACCGAGACCGGCGTTTCGCCCTCTTTTGAGGAAATGAAAGACGCCCTTGGTCTCCATTCCAAGTCGGGTATCCACCGGCTGGTCTCGGCCCTCGAGGAACGCGGCTTTCTGCGCCGTCTGGCGCACCGGGCCCGGGCGCTGGAAATTCTGAAATTACCCGAGGATTTGGCCTCACCGGTAGTGGCAAGCTCCCCGGTTGCCGGTGACAGGGTAGTCCGCGGCGCTATGACCAGCGATAATGTTGTCCGGGGTGATTTTGCTGCCCGGCCTTCGCTTCGCTCGGATCAGGGTGATGCCAGCATAGCCATTCCCTTGCACGGGCGCATCGCTGCCGGCACGCCGATCGAGGCCCTGCAAAATTCCGATGTCACCTTGTCTGTGCCCGCCAACATGCTCGGTGCTGGCACCCATTTTGCCCTCGAGGTGGATGGCGACAGTATGGTGGACGCGGGCATACTGGATGGCGACAAGGCCATTATCAAATCCTGTGACACCGCTGAAAACGGCGATATTGTGGTGGCGCTGGTGGATGAAGAAGAAGCCACCCTCAAAACGCTCCACAAGCGCGGCGATCAAATTGCCCTCAAGCCCGCCAACGCGGCCTATTCCACCCAATTGCTGCCCGCCGACCGGGTGCGCATCCAGGGCAAGCTGGTGGGCATAATCCGCAGCTATTAGGTCCCTTAAGGGTTCCGCCCCCAGGTCCAGGGGCGGTTACCCCTCAGTTCTTCCACCGAGCGGATGACTATCTCGCCATTCTCCTCAAACCAGATGGCATGACCCCCCTCAGCCAGAAGCTTCGCCCGGTCGATAACCACAGCAGAGCCGCCACAGCCCGCCGGTGTGCGCAGGCTGGTGATAATAATATCAGCCATGCGGCAGTCCTCCGCCAGCGCGCGCTCCGAGCCCGGCAGCGCAATCCGGTGCCGACCGCTTGTGACTTGCCATTCATAAAGACAGCCCAGATCATCGCAGTGGTAAAGGCCAGCATCAAGCTCGCTCAAAAGCGGAGCCTCGACCTGGGCCGCTTGCTCCTGCCAGCGCTCACGGGCAAATCGTTCGGACCGGCGTGAGGAAAAATAATAGCGCCCGTCAGTGGATTTAATCGCCACCAGCTTGCCATCAGGCGCCACCAGCAGATCGGCCGGTTTTTGCCAAAAGGGTGAGGTGAGAACCAGCAGCAGTGGCACCAGCCCCCAAAGCCTGAGCCGGGGAGACCGCCAGAAGGCCAGCCATAAGCCCCCCACCCAATATATAACCAGTGCGGTCACCGGCACCGCCGCCACTAAAATGCTCGCCCCGGGAAGCCCAGAGACCATGCGCGCTGTGCCCAGAATAACATCAAGCCCCTGGCCCGCCAGATAAAGCGGCACTCCGTCGAGCCCACAGGGCATGAGGAGAAGCGAGAGCACCAGAAGCGGCATGACCCAAAAGCCCATGACCGGCATGGCAATCAGGTTTGCAAGCAGGCCATAGGCGTTGAAACGGTGGAAATGATAGGCAGCGATTGGCCCGATCGTGACCTCGGCTATCATGGTGGAAAACATAACAGTGGCCAGATAAAACAGTAGCATATGAAAGATATTACGCCGCTTGAGTTTGCCCATACTAACCCGCCCCCGGATGGCTCTGAAACCTGCCACCAGTCCAACCACGGCGGTAAAAGACATCTGGAAGCTGGCCGACAGGAGCGATTCCGGCTGCACCAGTAAAATCACGAACGCGGCCATAGCCACCAGGCGCATGGACAATGCCCGGCGCTCCAGCAATACCGCAAGGAGCACAATGCTGACCATGAAAAATGCCCGCTGGGTGGAGATGGCCATGCCCGACAGGGCCAGATAGCCAAAGCCGGCACCAAAGGCCATAAGTGCGGATATTTTTTTCAGCGGCCAGCGCAGTGCCAGGACCGGAATGGCTGCCATGGCGGCCCGCACGGCAAAAAAAATGATCCCGGTCACCAGCGCCATATGCAAGCCGGATATGGCCAGCAGATGCGCCAGTCCGGAACGCCGCATGGCAATATTCACTTCTTCCGGAATAGCGCGGCGAAGCCCGGTCAAAAACGCAGCGGCGACCGTGCCGGAGGGGCCCTCAATCGAGGATCTGACCCGTTCGGCCACCCGCAGCCGCACATCGGCGATGGTGAAATCTACACTCTCACCAGCTTCCCTGTCTCCCACCAACGGCCGGATGGTGTAGCCCACGGCCCCGAGGCGCTGGAAAAAAGCCAGCCGGGAGAAATCAAAACCGCCAGGCATGGTGGGCGGCGATGGCGGCAGCAATACCCCCACTGTGCTGGCCCTCACCCCCGGATTGATATTCTCCGTGCCGGTCCGCACCGTCAGACGAATGCGCCGGGGCGTCTCATCCGGGTCAAGCCCCTCAATGGTCAAATCTTCCAGGGTGACACGGGTCTGGTTCTCCTTGATCGGCTCTACCAGTATCACCCGTCCACTGATCTCCACCGGGCCAGTCTCGGATCGGATGGTGGGCGCGGTGACGCTCAGGGTTCTGATACCCGCAGCCAGAAAGCCAAGCCCGGCAAGCGCAATGCCCAGGATAAAATATTTTAAAATGGCCCGGGGTTTGATAATCCACCAGAGCGCAAGACCGCCCAGAAACACCACCAGGGGCAGCATCAGCCCCGGCTCGGTCGCAAGGGAAAAATAAAGGATAATGCCTACCCCGAGCCCCACCGGTGCCCACAGCACATATTGAGGAACTTCCGTCTCAAACGCGCTCACCAGGCGAAAAAACAATGGCCTGATCTGATCTTGCGTCTTTAAATCCCCAGCTTGAGGTCTTTTTTTATCCGCTCGCCTGTTCAAAGCCCGCTTCCCATTTGTTTCGGCCCCTCGCCTGTGCTAGACCACAGCCAATTTCGGGCTCTGTGGATGCTCCCGGGTATAATTCCGCGCATACTCCGCCCCCAACTACAAGACTATGGAATTTTATGAGCAATAACCACTCTCCGGTTGTAACCCGTTTTGCCCCGTCGCCCACGGGTATATTGCATATTGGCGGCGCGCGCACGGCACTTTTCAACTGGCTTTTTGCCCGCGCCAAGGGTGGCAAATATCTCCTGCGCATCGAGGATACAGACAAAAAACGCTCCACCCCCGAGGCGGTTGAGGCCATTATCGACGGTCTCGGCTGGCTGGGGCTGGATTGGGATGGCGAAATCACTTACCAGTCCGAGCAGCAAGATCGTCACCGGCAAGTGGCCGAACAGCTTTTGGCGGAGGGAAAAGCCTATCGCTGTTATACCAGTCCTGAGGAACTGGCGACCATGCGTGACGCAGCGCGGGCCCGGGGAGAACGCGGGGGCTATGATCGCCACTGGCGAGATAAAGACCAGGCCGATGCCCCGGAAGGCGTAAAGCCGGTCATTCGCATCAAAGCCCCGCTTATGGGCGAGACCCTCATCCATGATCTGGTCCAGGGTGAGGTACGGATTGAAAATAAGGAACTGGATGATCTGGTGCTGCTGCGCGCCGATGGCACACCCACCTATATGCTTTCGGTGGTGGTTGATGACCATGATATGGGTATCACCCATATTATCCGGGGTGACGATCACCTGACCAACGCCTTTCGCCAGCAGGTCATTTATGACGCGCTGGGCTGGCCCGCACCTGAATTTGCCCATATCCCCCTTATTCACGGCTCTGACGGGGCCAAGCTCTCCAAGCGCCACGGTGCGCTCGGGGTCGATGCCTACCGCGAAATGGGCTATCTACCCGCCGCGCTCCGCAACCATCTCCTGAGGCTGGGCTGGGGTCACGGCGATACCGAGATCATTGCCACCGAAGATGTTCTGAAAATTTTCAGCCTGAAGAATGTGGGCCGTGGTGCCTCTCGTTTCGATTTTCAGAAACTTGAAAGCTTTAATGCCCATTATATGCGTGCTATGGAGACAGATGACTTGGCGGAATGTACCCGTCCTTTCCTTGAGGCTGCCTTGGGGAGGCCGCTACGGGACAAGGAAGAAAGTCTGCTGAAAAAAGCACTGCCGGGGTTGACAGTACGCGCCAAAACCCTGGTTGATCTGGCCACAAGCGCGTGTTTCTATTTTTGGGAACGCCCGCTCAGGCTGGATGAAAAAGCGCAGGATTGGTTGAACGGGGAAACTGTCGCTATGATAGGCCGCATCGTGACAGTTCTGGATAATCTCGAGCCAAAGGACATTGTACTCACTCTTGGAGCGGGGAATGTCTGGGCTTTTGGAGAGAAGTTAGTAGAGGAGCTCAGGTGAACGATTTAATTATGGAAATTGAGACTATCGGTTGTACTGTAAGCTGTCTATATCCAATGAAAATCCTGACCCGTCATTATTGATTTGCATTACGGTGGCAGTTGAATCCGGATGGTCCATGATCAAATCCAAACACCCTGCGTTTACTTGTACTGCATTTGTGTATATGTTTTGAATGAAGTCGGTTGATGATTGCACCCCATCTCCCTGTAGATATAATGATCTTCCAGTTCCCGCATTTACATGGACCATTGAGTTTATATTTGTGTTCGCTGTGATAGTTATTCCGGCGGTA
>JACZYI010000122.1 GCA_022571175.1 Pseudomonadota bacterium | reverse complement strand
GCCGGAAACCGGACTGGACGGGAGATCTGTCTTTTGGCCCCGGGGAAAGGTTCTTGGCGGCTCGTCATCAATCAATGCCATGATCTATATTCGCGGCCATGCCCGCGATTATGATCTTTGGCGTCAGCAGGGAAATGAAGGCTGGTCCTTCGCTGATGTACTGCCCTATTTCAAGCGCGCGGAAGGCTCGGAGCGGGGAGATGGCCCTTATCATGGTGCCGATGGACCCTTACATGTCACAACCGACCGTTTTGATGATCTTTTGGTGGATAGTTTCCTTGGAGCGGCCCTCGAAGCCGGTCATAAATTGAACGGTGATTTTAACGGTGCCAGTCAGGAGGGTGTGGGCAGCTATGATTTCACCATTCATAAAGGCCACAGAGCTAGTACCGCCCAATGTTATTTAAAGCCCGTGCTGAAGCGTCCAAATTTGAAAGTCCTGACCAAAGCCCATGCTAGAAAAATTCTCATGGAAAACAGGCAGGCGAAAGGCGTTGAATATGAACAAGCGGGAAACATTCATCAGGTATATGCCAGAAAAGAAATCATTCTGGCCGGAGGCGCCATCAACTCTCCGCAACTCTTGCTGCTTTCAGGCATTGGACCGGCTCACGAGTTGAGAGATATAGGCGTGGAAGTGATCCATGATTTGCCCGGCGTGGGCAAAAACCTGCAGGATCATTTGGACTACGCTGTGCAGTATGAGTGCCTGAAGCCCATAAGTGCGTATCGCTACATACCTTTCTGGCAGCAAATGCAGATATTTCTCAAATGGCGATTGGCCAGAACCGGCTATGGTGCCTTCGGACCCACGCCCGCTGGGGGCTTTATCAAAAGTGATCCGGCACAAGACATACCGGATCTGCAATTGCATTTTATGCCCATTACCGGTGAAGCCCACGGGTTTAGCGGCATCAAAAAACATGGTTTCCTCTGTCATGTTTGTCAATTGCGGCCCCAAAGTCGCGGTGAAATTACGCTCGCTAATACCGACCCCCTCGCACACCCGAAAATACAACCCAATTATCTCTCTGATCCGGCGGACCTGCCGGTGCTCAGAAAGGGCATTACCATGGTTCGTGAAATCTTTGCCCAAGCCAGCATGGAAGAATTCCGGGGCGAGGAATTTTCGCCCGGTGACCATATCCAGAGCAATGAAGAACTGGACCTTGCCATCCGACAGGGGGCCGAGACAATTTACCATCCGGTTGGTACTTGCAAGATGGGCTCGGACAGCACCTCGGTGGTGAACGCTACCCTCAAAGTTCATGGCATAGAAAGTTTGCGGGTGGTGGACGCATCCATTATGCCAACCCTGATCGGCGGCAATACCAACGCGCCAACCATTATGATCGCGGAAAAAGCAGCCGACATGATCCGGGGCGAGACCCCATTGGCATCAGAGAGCCGAATATAACACCAGAGCTAATCAGCAAACGCCTCACCCAAACCGGCGAAAATGGCAGCATAGAGTTCAATACCCCGAAAGAGATGACCCAACCGGATATTTTCATTGGGTGCATGTTGGGAATTATCCTGATTGGCGATGGGAAGAACCACCAGGGGCACATTCAGGTTTTTGGTAATATGCGCCAATGGCAAGCTTCCGCCAAGGGTTGGATATATGAGCACATCGCCATCGGTTGCCTGGCGCATAACCTCAATCAAGGCTGCAGCCCATGGATTGTCCGGCACGGTCCGCACCGCTTCATAGCCCGCACTTGACCAGAGAAGACGCACAATTTTTGAATGTTTCAGGCGGGTTTCCCGGTCAGGTTCATCATAAAGAATATGATAGCCCAGACTCCTCAGATGGGTCTCAACGAGATTGCGAACAGCCTCAAGAGTTTGATTGGGAACCAACCTGAAACCAATACTGACCGTCGCTTCAGGCACAATCACATTCCGCGACTGGGCGAACACACCGCCCGCCTGAATGCCACGAAAATTCAGCGCGGGCCATAATAAGGCTTGTTCGTAACGCATGCGCTGATGCTCATGGTCGGCGATTTGTAGTGCCGCCATAATGTCGTCATCCGCTAGCGGCATATCATTGATGAGCGCCAGGGTAGCCTCACTCGGCTCCATCACATCATCGTAGAACCCGTCAATCAGGATGCGGCCATCCTCATCGCGCATGGACGCCATGATATGGGCCAGCCGGCTGATCGGGTTGGGCGAAAAATTTCCATAATGCCCGCTATGCAGCCCGCTGATCGGGCCATAAACGGTCATCTGCACACCATAAGTACCGCGAACGCCCAGCACCACGCGTGGATTGCCGCGTTGATCTTGCGGCCCATCAAGGAATAGCCAGAAATCAGACGCCAGCAAATCTGTATTATTGATGATGGTTTGCTCTAAAAAAGGCGAACCCATTTCTTCTTCACCCTCGAAGAAGAATTTGAGATTGACCGATGGGGAGAGCCCGGCAGCCTTCATGGCGTGGAGCGCGCTGATGATGGCTATAATGGGTGCCTTATCATCACTGGCAGAGCGGGCATAAATGCGCCAGTCCTGACCAACAGCACGCGCCCGGTCATCCAAATCCACCACCTCAGCACCGTCAAGCAGCGCTCCGTCCCGCACTGTGGGCTCAAATGCAGGTGTGACCCAAAGGCTGGGATCTATAGGTTGGCCATCATAATGAAGATAGATAACCACGGTTTTTGTGGCACCCGGTGTTTTCAATTCACCATAAAGGGCAGGCGCTCCGCCGGTTTCAATAATTTGCATCTCAATGCCCACTTCAAACATCATGGCCGTGATGTGGGCGGCATTCCTGCGAATATCAGCGTCATTTCCTCCATAATTCGGCAAGGCCAGCAGTTCGGAAAACTCATCCAGAATCTGCCAGTCATGCGCCTGCCAATAAGCGCGAGCCGCATGGCGGGCATCCTCAACCGATGCCGTCTGGGCCGAAGCCACCATCGGCAGCATCAGTAAAATAATCACGCTGAAGAAAAGATTCCGCATAGGAGAACTCCCGGCTATTTTTTTCTTTGCAGGAATCTGAAATCCCTTTTTGTAAAGCGATAAAACAGAAGAATAATCCCGGTGAAGGAGAGAACCGCGGCAAAAATTGAGGTCCAGACCACCAGGGGATGATTGAAATCGGTGCGGTTTTCGTAATCCATGATGTGCAGCATCCAGAAAAAATCAAAAATCCGCCAGACCGAATTACGCCGGGCTACTATTTCACCGGTGGCAGGGGACACATAGAGATGGGTACCCTCTTCGTCATTCAAAATAATCTGCCAGACCGGAAGGGAACCACGATATTCCAGATTATGTTCCTCAATCCAAACCGGATCAGAGGGTGTTGAAATGCCTGAGAAATCCGCGAACGCCAGTCTGGCCGCGAATTCAGCGCTGATGGGCGAGATCTGCCCTCCGGAGGCCGAGTCAAACAGGAGCCGCTCGTCCGCAAGCGTGATCGCCTCGTAATAGGTGATGCCCAGAAGACCTTTCATCCGAACGGATTTGATATCATCTCTTGAGCCGAGCACAATATTCAGGCTTGAAGCCGAGCCCGGCTGAAGCGTGATTTGCGGCTGCACGGCAATATTATGCTCGCCGCGCACCTCCACCAGATCAAACCAGGTCATGACCACACCGCCAACAATCCAGAGCACAACCTGGATGCCGATAACCAGTCCAATCCATTTATGAAGCGTGGTAGAAAGTCGAACCAGTTGCAAATTTGCCTCCCCTAGCTATTACCCCAAACCATTACCAATGGACGAAAACAACCTCCGCCCGGAATATGCCACCGTTTATTATCATTAGCGCAAACTTCTTGGAATGAGATTCTTTCAAATGCCACAAAATTACTTATTGGTCTATAACAAGGATTGAAAAGGAAATTTGAGCAATGAAACTATCATGGCGAGGCATATTTCCGGCTGTTACCACCCAATTCAAGCCTGACTTTTCGCTTGATATGGACGGCATTGAGCGCGTGATCAAAAGACTGGTTGAAGACGGTGTCTCCGGCATGGTTGTTTGTGGCACAGTGGGCGAAGGTAACGCCCTGACGGCTGATGAGAAGCGGGTAGTGATGGAAATCGCCGTGGGGGCAGTCGGTGGAAAAATTCCGGTGCTGGTCGGTGTTTCAGAATACACCACGGCGCTCGCCGTCAAACTTGCTACGGAGGCACAAACAACCGGCGTCGATGGTTTGATGGTTCTGCCTGCAATGGCTTATGCCGCCAAACCCGGTGAGATCGTGACACATTTCAAAACCATCGCGGGTACCACTGATCTGCCCGTGATGATTTATAATAATCCATCTGCTTATGGCAATGATGTCACCCCGGAAATGGCTGCCGAGCTCGCTAAAATTGATACTGTGGTTGCCATAAAAGAATCCTCCGGCCAGACCGCGAGATTCGTGGATTTGAAAAATACGGTTAGTGACGATCTGCTTCTTTTTTGCGGCCTAGATGATGTGCTGGTGGAATCGGTAACGCTCGGTGCGGTGGGTTGGGTCTCAGGCATGTCCAATGTTTTTCCCCGTGAAGCCAAGCAGCTTTTTGAATTGGCGAAAGCAGGTCGCATGGATGATGCCCTGACCCTTTATCGCTGGTTCATGCCGCTTTTACATTTGGATGCCCGTCCTGATCTGGTGCAATGTATCAAGCTCTGTGAACAGATTGCCGGGCGCGGATCAGAATTGACCCGACCGCCAAGACTGCCGCTCACAGGGGATGAGCGGGCCGAGATCGAGGCTCTGATGGCAACCGCCTTGGACAGCAAGCCCCTGATACAGGACTTGTGACATGACACGCTATGTATATGAGTGCCTGGACGGACATACCTGCGGCAATCCGGTGCGGCTCATCATCAAGGGCGCCCCGGACTTATCGGGCGAGACCATGAGCGAGAAACGTCAGGATTTTATTCAGAATCACGACTGGATTCGACAGAGCCTGATGTATGAACCGCGCGGTCACGATCTTATGTCGGGCGCCATACTTTATCCCTCAACCCGGCCTGAATGCCAAATTGCCATACTCTATATCGAAGTTTCGGGCTGCCTGCCCATGTGCGGTCATGGCACCATTGGTGCTGTCACCATGGCCATTGAAAATAATCTGATCGAAACCATGGAGGATGATCTGGTCAGGCTGGATACTCCTGCGGGTGTGGTAAAGGCTCACATTCGCAGAGATGGCGATTTTGTTGATGCGGTCCGCATTCATAATGTACCGTCTTTTCTGGCCCATGAGGGGGTGAAGATCATCTGCCCGGATCTGGGGGAATTGGAAATTGATATCGCCTATGGCGGTAATTTCTACGCCATTATCGACCCGCAGAAGAATTATGAGGGGCTTGAGGCCATGACTGCCGCAGACATTTTGCACCTGAGCCCGCTCATCCGTGACCGGGTGAATGAAGCAATTGCGGTGGTGCATCCTTTGGATAAAACCATCCGGGGGGTGAGCCATATTCAGTGGACCGGTGCGCCGCGTGAGGCAAAAGCACAGGGACGAAACGCGGTTTTTTATGGAGCCAATGCCATCGACCGATCACCCTGTGGCACCGGCACGTCAGCACGTCTGGCGCAGCTTGTGGCAAAAGGACGGTTGAAATCAGGAGATGACTATATCCATGAAAGCATCATCGGAACCCTGTTTTCTGCCCGCGTGGAGGAAGAAGTGATGGTCGGGAATATCCCTGCCATCCTGCCCAGTGTCGAGGGCTGGGCCCGCCAGACAGGGAAAAATACGATTTTTGTGGATGACCGGGACCCGCTGGCTCACGGTTTTCAACTGACATAGACTGGACAATTGCAATGTCTGATACGGGGGGAATATCTAAAACAATCGCAATAATAGGGGCCGGCGTCATTGGCCTCACAGCAGCCCGCGCCCTCCAGCGTGCCGGACATGAGGTGACACTATTTGACCCCGACGAGC
>JACZYI010000121.1 GCA_022571175.1 Pseudomonadota bacterium | reverse complement strand
GAATGGGTGGAGCATCACGCAGAGGAATTAACCGAGCATGCGGTGGCCTATTTGAATTCCGATAGCGTGGGTCGCGGGTTCCTGTTTGCCGGTGGTTCGCACACGCTGGAAGCCATGGTCAATGAAATTGCCCGCGAGGTGATCGACCCCGAGACCGGCCTGCCGGTGAATGTACGGCGCCAGGCCTTTACCCTCATCAACGGCGACAAGGAGGCGGTCAAGAGGGCCGAAGCCAGTGACGATATATATCTCAGCGCCCTTGGTTCGGGCTCGGACTATACCCCCTTCCTGCAGCATCTGGGCATCGCGTCCCTGAATATGAGCTTTGGTGGTGAAGGCGGCGGAGGCTCCTATCATTCCATCTATGACAGTTATGACCATTACACCCGTTTTCGTGACCCCGGGTTTCTTTATGTGGAATCGGCGACCAAGATAACCGGTCGCGCGCTGATGCGGTTGGCCAATGCGGACATATTACCCTTTGAGTTTACCCGTTTTACCGCCACCATTTCCCGCTATATTGATGACTTGCAGGAACTGGCCGATGATATGCGCGAGGAGACCACACGCCATAACCGGCTGGTTGAGGCGGGGGTCTATCAGGCTGCAGCCGACCCCACCAAGACCTATGTGGCACCGGAGGCTGAAGACAAAGTGCCGTTCTTTAATTTTGCCGCGCTCGAAAATGCTTTTGCCACTCTGGAGACCAGCACCGAACAATTGGCCGGGGTCTATGACAATTGGAAAAATCTCTCGGCCGATGACCTGGCTCGGCTGAATGGCATCCTGATGCAGAGCGAACGCGCCCTCCTTCGTGAGGGCGGCCTGCCGCGACGGCCCTGGTTCCGGCATCATATTTACGCACCGGGCTATTATACCGGCTACGGCGTCAAGACCTTGCCCGGCGTGCGTGAAGGCATTGAGGAACGCGAATGGGCCGAGGCGGAGGCGGAAATCCTGATCCTGGCGGACGTGCTCACGGGCTTCGCCGCTGAAATTGACAAGGCCAGCGCCCTATTGGCCGAAAATCGGATTGGTGCACCAGCTCCACTCCCCTAGTAGCGGTGTGGGCTAGTCTTCGGACACCTCTCCGGTTTCGTCTTCCAGATCCTCCTCCGGCTCTTCCTCCGGCTCTGCAGGTGGTTCTTGAGGCACCGGAACGCGCGGCAGGCGCTCATCGCGCGTGGCAGCATTATAGAGGAACCAGGCCATAATGACCGAGGCCTGCTTCAAATCATCTTCTTCCACATGATCGAAAGTATCGATCTGGGTATGATGAAGGCGTGCGCCATAATCAAGCGGATCCTGAATGAACTGAAAACCGGGCAGGCCATTCCAAATGAACGGAAGATGATCGGTGCCACCGGTGCCATTCAGCACCACCGTACCCGCCCCCAGTTCACCAACAGGGGCGAACCATGCCTCAAAGATGGGTTGCAGGGCCATATTGGCTTCGCCATAAATGCCGCGAATTTTACCCGAGCCATTATCCAGATTGAAATAGGCCGAGAACTTTTCAGAGTCTTCGAGGTAGGTAATCGGCCAGCTATCATTCATCCAGAAAAACCTGGCAAATTTTGCCCGCTCCGGATCACCAATGATGGGACGCGAGGCAAAATGCTCATTCACATAGTCGATCGAGCCATAAAGACCCTGTTCTTCTCCACCCCAGAGAGCCACACGAATAGTGCGTTTGGGCTTGATCTCCAAAGCCGCCAATATGCGCAAGGCTTCCATCACAACCGCCGAGCCGGCACCATCATCCACAGCGCCATCACCCACAAACCAGCTATCAAAATGCCCGCCAGCCATAACAATCTCGGGGTTTCGGCCTCTGCCCGGAATTTCTGCCAGTGCGTTATAGGCCTGTCCGTCCGCATCGGTATAGAGGGTGGTTTCGGTCTCAACTTCTAGCTCCACCATCTCGCCCAAATCCAACAGGCGGACAATGCGCGAATAATCCTCATGAGTGAGTGTCACACCCGGAATCGCAGGGGCATCACCCATGGTATACATATAAAAACCGGACTCGATCAAAGCCGCGTCACGAGGACTGACCGCTACCATCACCAGAGCGCCCTCTTTCGCCAGAAATTCAGCGCGCTCATTGAAAAAGGCGACAAATTTCTCAAAACTACTCAAATCAGGAGGGCCGCTCGGCAAATTATAATCGGCGAGCTTATCAAGATTATCGTCATCCCGACGGGTAAAAAGCGGCTTGGTGGGGCGGTTCTTGTCCGTTACCGCAGAAAAGAGAACAATCTTGCCCTCGAGCTTGCCTTCATATTTTTCAAAATCATCTTTGTCCTTCATAGCCGCATGAACAACTTCGGCCCGGACCACACCATTTGTGCCCGGGGTCCAGGGAATGGGGTAGGTCTGGAGCTGGACAATGCGCGGGGTCATCATGCGCACGGACACTTTTTGATAATCCCAGCCCGGCCCGAAATCAAATCCTTCCAGATGGCCGTTCTCGAGACCCCATTCGGCAAATTTTTCGAGTGCCCACTCATTGGCACGATTATGGCCGGGAGAGGCCGTCAACCTGGGTCCGATCACGTCGGTCATATACTGGAGCGTATCCATGACCTCGGAACGATTAAACCCCTCGTCCATGATACGGTTGAGCATAATGAGATCAACCGGCTCTTCTGCTGCCAGTGATGCCGGTATAAATGTGGCCGAGAGCAAAATCCCGCCAGCCATTAACAATGTTTTCTTGAACATAGTCCCCCCTGTCAAATGCCCCGCGAGATGTCAGCGGGGCGCGTTTGTTCTTGATGAGTCGACGCGAAGCCTAGCCCAAAGCGGGGCCAGATTGCAATCCGGCAAAGCTACCCCCGAAATTCAAACAAAAAGGCGGGTTTCGGGATGACAATCCGGTTTCGGTCGCCTATCCTCTCTGCCGGGTGCCGGAAGGCGGGGAAAATTCAGTGGGGGTAATCTTATGAACACGAAATTTGTGTGGGCTACTCTGGGCAGCCTTTTTCTGGTTGGTACAGTTGCAGCGATTGCGCAGAGCGCACAGGATGATGGCGAGGCCACGCTCGGCGGATTGGCAGTGGATGCCATATCAACCGCGGCCATTCTGGAGGCCACAACGCTCGAAGAATATCTGACGCCCTGGGTCTCAGCCCTGCCCGATCATCCAACCATCCCCAGCCCCCGCGATTATCTGGGGCGCATTGCCGGCACGCCCGGAGAGCTGACCCAAGTCACTGAAATTCATGGTTATATGCGGGCGCTGGCCGAGGCCTCCGACCGGGCTGAAGTCATAAGCCTAGGGCTCACCGAAGAAGGCCGCGAGATGATCGCTATTGTCATTTCCGACCCTGAAACGCTGGCCAATATTGAGCAGTATAAAGGCTATCTGAATGCTCTGGCTGACCCTCGCGGCACTGATGCTGCAGCCGCAGCCGAAATTATCAATAATGCCAAGCCCATATACTGGATTACCGCGGGCCTTCATTCGCCCGAGCTTGGTCCGCCCGAAACCACGCTGGAACTGGCCTACAGGCTAGTAGCAGAGGAACGCGAAGTGTTCCAGAAAATCCGCGCTAATGTGATCACCATCATAACGCCGGTGCTGGAAGGAGACGGCCGTACCCGCCAGGTGGAATGGTATTACCGCACCCAAAAGGGTCGCACAGACTATGTGGATCGCCCGCCCCGCTCTTCGCCGTTCTGGGGTCATTACACCTATCATGATAATAACCGCGATGGCATTGGCCTGACCCAGCCGCTGACCACCAATTATCTTGCGGCTTATATGGAGTGGCATCCAACCCTGTCGCTGGACATGCATGAGTCTGTGCCTCTTCTTTATGTCTCGGGCGGCACTGGACCTTTTAATCCCGGTGTCAGCGCCACCACCGTCACCGAATGGCAATCTATCGCCCAATATGAATTGTCGCGCCTGACCGCTATGGGCTTGCCCGGGGTTTGGACCTGGGGTTTCTATACCGGCTGGTATCCCGGCTATTTGCTCTGGATTACCAACAACCGCAACAGCCAGGGTCGTTTCTATGAGACCTTCGGCAATGGCAGCGCCGAGACTATGCTCCGCGATTTGAGCGACGCCCGCTATGCCGGTGAAAAGCTCACCTCAAAGCAATGGTATCGTGCCAACCCGCCGGACAAGGAAATTTACTGGTCCATGCGCAATAACATCAATTATATGCAATCAGGCGTCATCGCTTCGCTCGAATATGTCTCGCGCAACGCCCATGACCTGGTGGAAAATTTCTACCGGAAGAGCGTTGAGGCAATCCAAATTGGCCGTGACGGACCCAGTTACGCCATCGTCATTCCCAACGATCAACGCGACACGGGCTCTGCCCGTAACCTTATTGACCTTTTGATTCTGCAAGGCATCGAAGTGGGAACGGCAGACGCCGACGCCACTTACGGCGATGAAGAGATCTGGGCCGGCGATCTGATTATTAAACTCGACCAGCCTTATGGACCGTTTGCGCGCACATTGTTTGAGCGTCAGAAATTCCCGGAAGATGCCCAGGTGCCACCCTATGACGACATTGCCTGGTCGCTTGACCTGCTTCGGGGTGTCTCGGCAACCATAATCAAGGATGAAGCCATTCTGGGGCTGGCCACCAGCTATATAACCAGCGGCAATGACGCTTTCAGCCCCTACGCAGTGACCTCTAATGCTACTTGGTGGGCCGTGCCTCATAAGGGCCAGGAACGCTTCGCTCCCTTCCGCTTTGCGCTTGGAGGTGCGACCGTGCTCTCCGCTCTGGCTGAGGTCACCGTTGACGACAAAACCTATCCCGCTGGCACCATGTTCATTGACGCGGGCGAGGTTGACCGTGATGCCATTGTAACCGCTCTGGGCGATAGCTTACTGACGGTGGAGGCAGTATCGGCCCTGCCCGATGGTGATATGGCTACGCTCGATCTGCCGCGCATTGGCATGCTCCACAGCTGGGTATCAACGCAGGATCCGGGCTGGCTGCGCTATACGCTCGACCAGGCTGGCATCGCTTATGACATCATCGAGAAAAGCCAGCTGCAGGCCGGAAATTTGCGCGACAGTTATGATGTGGTCATAGCGCCTTCCTTTGGTGGCCGGGCCTCGTTCAGCCGATTGGTGGCAGGCATTGATACCAAATGGAGCCCCCTGCCCTGGACTACTACGGAAGAATATCAAAGCCACGGTCATATTGTCTCATCGGATGATATTACCGGTGGAATGGGTTTCGCCGGCCTCGCTGCCATCCAAGACTTCATGAATGAGGGCGGCACTTTCATCGGGCTTGGGTCTGGTGGTGTGCTCGCGGTCGATTCAGGCATGATCTACGGGGTCGGCACCTCGCGGCCTAGCGGCATGAATACGCCCGGTTCCATCATTCGTACCAAGATTACCGACGCCACGTCGCCGCTCACCTTCGGCTATGATGAGCTCACCCATGTCTTCCGCGGCAATGTCCAGCTTTATACGGTGGGCAAGGATGACCGTAATCTGGTGGTGGCTCAGTTCGGCACCAAGCCGGTCCCGGTTCGCCCCTGGAATGAGGAAGAAGACGCGGATGAGGAAGAAGACGCGGATGAGGATAAAAAGTCCGGGCCAAAAGACAAGCTGGTGCTCTCGGGTGGTATTTTGAATGGCAAGGACCAGCTGAACGGTGCTCCGGCCATATTGACCAAGCCAGTGGGAGACGGTCAGGTAATCCTGTTTGGCTGGAACCCCATGCACCGCCATTTGAACCATCACGACCATGCTTTCTTTTATAATGCGCTCCTATACTGGAACGATTTGAACTAGGCACAGTCAAAGGAATATTGCAGCGGGCGGGTCGCTGAACTAGACGTGCCCGGTCAATTTTTGCTGATGGTGCCTCGGCTATCATACCAGCCCAGGTGGCTGAAGCCCGGGTCAATTACGAACAGTTGATCTCCCGATAACACAATGGCGTGAAGGGGCCTGTCACAACGACGCCAATCTGTTATAATATGTGCAAACAACAACAATCTAGC
>JACZYI010000120.1 GCA_022571175.1 Pseudomonadota bacterium | reverse complement strand
ACCCGCTGCCAGATTGGAGAGAGTGCCCTGAAGTGCCAGGCCCACTGCCAAACTGGCTGCCCCCAGGAGAGCGATCAGGCTGGTGGTTTCCACGCCAAATCGATCCAGAACCGCGAGGACCGTGACAGCTATAATTACATATCGCACCAGACTGGCTGCAAAAATACTGATGGTTTTTTCGATACGACCGGTTTTGTCGAGCGCGCGTCGGATGAAGCGTTGCGCTAGCCCCGCACCCAAGAGACCAAGAACAAGTATGACCATTGCCGCCAGGAAGGACGGGCCGTAGGTGGTAACTAGTTCAGGAAATTGGGCCATGATTGCTTGTAGATCACCCTCCATTCAAACTCCCCCTTCAAGCCTGATCGTTCATAGAAGACAGCTTGCCGCAGCAAATCAAGTGTCAAATGCCTCAGCGGCGATAGATGCGATCCAGCTTTTGGTCTGTATCATATTGGCTGAGAGCATAAACTGCCCAAAGGGCCGCAGGTGCCCAGCCAATTAATGTAATTTGAAGAATGAGACAGATAATGCCGGAGAATGGGCGTCCAATGGTGAAAAATGCCAGAAAGGGCAAGAAAATTGCCAAAAGCAATCTCATAGCTTTTCGACCTCCTCTGCGTCCGGGCCGCCCTCACAATTTGTTTTTGTTTCGGCCCGCCTCCTTTCTGAGGTGAGGATGATCAAGCCATTTGTCAAGTGTTTCTATCGCCTGCCTTGTGGCGTGCGGCGTCTTTAGTTAGGTTCAAAACTGTTTCAACGTGCCTGTAAAAATCCGGAAAAATGCGAGTGCCTGTGTCCAAACCAAATGTCATAGACGATAAAGACTCTCAATTTCCCTATGCTTTCAGGTTCGTGGCAGTTCTGGGCTTCGCCTATATTCTCAGCCAGTTCTTGCGTGCTTCAAACGCCGTGGTGGCACCTGAGCTTACTGGTGATCTTAATCTTGATCCGGGAGATATCGGGCTGCTTACGGGGGCCTTTTTTCTGGCCTTTGCAATCGTGCAGATTCCTATTGGCATCCTGTTTGATCGCCTAGGCCCGCGTCGCGTGGTCTCCACCCTCTTGTTGCTGGCGGTAGCCGGGTGTGTTCTTTTTGCATCCTCGGACAGTTTGATAGGACTGACCATTGCGCGGGTTGTGATGGGGGTTGGCTGTGCCAGCACGCTGATGGGCGCTTATGTCATTTACGCCCGATGGTATCCACCGGATCGATTTGCCCTTTTCTCAGGATTTCAACTGGGTCTTGGCAATTCAGGTCTGTTAATTGCGACTCTGCCCCTGTCCGCTGCTGTGGTTACCATGGGCTGGAGAGTGCCCTTTATCCTCGCTGCAGCTGTGGGTCTGTTGATGGCCCTGCTGGTCTTTTTAGTGATTAAAGATCAGCCGGACAAAACAACCGGACTGGAGTCCGGCGAGGGTTTTGTAAAAAGCCTGATGGGTGTGAGTGTAATATTAAAGGACCGGAGATTGTGGAAGCTTTTCCCTCTGAGTTTTGTGGGATATTCCACCATAGCAACCATTACAACTCTTTGGGCGGGACCGTATCTTGCTGACGTGCAGGGTCTTGAGGCTATCGGACGTGGACGAATTCTTCTCATCATGAGCATTTTTTCGATCATAGGAGCTTTTTCTTTTGGACCGCTTGATCGGTTATTGAATACCCGAAAATGGATTGTGCTGGCCGGAGCCTTGATAACTGTCGCCGATCTGGTTTTGCTGGCAGCAATGGACTCACCATCAATCCTGTATGTGGTTTCGTCCTTTTCCCTGCTGGCGCTTATGGCGGGCAACATGGCAATTCTTCTGGCCCACGCCCGCAGCTATTTTCCGCCCGCACTCATTGGTCGGGGTATGACTCTTTTTAACATGATGAATATGATTGGCGTTGCTATCAGTCAGTTTATTACCGGTGCCATCGTAGATGCCTATACCATGCCGGGACAGGCTGCTCCTGTTGAGGCATATCAAGTTGTATTTCTGTTTTTGGCGGCCCTCCTTTTTGCGGCTCTGATCATTTATGCCTTGGCCGCTGACCGGAAACCGCGTGACGAGATGCCGGCCTAGTTTTTATTCGGCTGCACTGGCGATGGTGTCACTCAGATCGATAGCCACAAGACTTTTGCATATGACGCGGAGGTGTTCCCGAAGCTGAATAAAAGAATCCTGCTTCAAACAGTGACGTTCTTCATCCCAATAGAGCTGTCGGGAAATTTCGATCTGAAGCGCATGGATATTATTGTCGGGGCAGCCATAAAATCTTGTGCAATAACCGCCGGAATAAGGATTATTTCGGCGCGTGTGATATCCAAATGATGAAATTTGCTCTTCTACCAGGCTAGTCAGCAGTGGCGAACAGCTTTCTCCATAGCAATCGCCCAGTATAAAATCGGGGTCTTCAACAAAAACAGATTTTTTGATTTTTGAATCACGCACTTGGCTGCGCTGAGACTGCAGTGGTTTGAGAGAGGGCATGGAATGGCAGTCAATGAGCACGGCCCAACTAAATTTCTCCCTGGTTCGAGCAATCAAAGTTGCAAGAGCTTGGTGATAGGGCTGATAGACATTTCTCAATCGTTTGCTCTCCTCTTCAAATGAGAGTTTGTGATCGTATATTTCTTTCCCCAGAAAGGCGAGCCGGGGGATGGTGCCGAAGCCTGCAGCAACCCGTTCGGAGTTCAAATTAGCGTTAGAAGGCAAGCGATCTTCAAACATTGTCGCGTCCAGCTCCATCGGTTCCCGGTTCGGATCCACATAGGAGCGCGCATAGTTGGCCTTGATAAAAGGAGCTCCTAGTGCAGGTACAAAATCAAAAAGGTCATCCACATGGGCATCTTCGGATCGTCTCAGTTCCAAGTGGGAAAGCTGGCTCTGTTGCAAAAACTGCGCAGGATAAAATCTTCCACTATGGGGCGAGGCAAACACCATTGGGACCGTCTGGATCGACGGCTCCTCCAGAAAATAGGGGCTGGGATTTGCTGATTTCGTCATCAAATCTCCTTTCATTGCCCAGTCTAACATTTATCTTGCAAACACTAAAACCCCGTTGCAAAAATTGCCAAAGTCTTTACCTTTGCCACATAGGCTCGGCGACTTAAAAATGAGAAAATCCCGGCAGAGCGAAAGATGTAATGGCGAAAATACTGTTGGCAGAAGATGATGATTCAATGAGGAATTTCCTGACGCGCTCGATTGAGCGTGCCGGACATATGGTGGTTGCCGTCTCCAGTGGTGAACGAGCCATGCCTTTTGTGGAGGCTGAAACTTTTGACCTGCTCTTGACCGATATCGTCATGCCGGAAATGGACGGGATCGAATTGGCCCAAAAAGCGGTAGCGATTTTACCCGAGCTGAAGGTCATGTTTATTACCGGCTTTGCCGCAGTGGCACTGAATGAGCGGAATGCCGCTCCCAAAAATTCAAAAATCCTTTCCAAACCTTTTCACCTGAAAGACATCGTGGGAGAAATCGAGAGGCTGCTTGCTGCCTGATGATGGGGCTTGCGCGGTCGTATCTTTGGGGCTACACCATGCGCCGGACCTTGACGTCCATATTAATAATGACCTCAATCAAGGGCGCGTAGCTCAGTGGGAGAGCACTGTGTTGACATCGCAGGGGTCGCTGGTTCAATCCCAGCCGTGCCCACCATTTTCTGAGATCATCGGTAACGCGCGTAGAGTTTGATCGGGCTATGATGCCCGGGCCATGCTTTCTGTCTGTCCTAAGAGGGCTTTTTTTATTCCATTTGCCAAGCTGTTGAATTCTTCTTCCCTTGGTGAGGATTTACGCCAGACCAGCCCGATCTCGCGACCTTCGTCCTCGCAGCCAATCGGAACCGCCCTGACCTCAAGACCGCGAATGAGACCGGACTTGATGGCGAGATCCGGGACCAGGGTGTAGCCCCGCCCCATTTCGACCATCAGCGCCAGGGTTAAAAGGCTGGTACCTTCATAGTCCGCCGACCTCGAAATACCCTGCATTTGGCAGACTTCAAGCGCATGATCGCGCAGGCAGTGACCGTCCTCGAGCAACAGCAGTTCCTTACCAATTAATTCCTCCGCACGAATATGATTACGCTTAGCGAAGGGATCGGCGGCCGGAACCAATAATCGAAGAGGATCGTTTCCCAGAATTTTCACATTGAGGCCGGAAACAGCATAAGGAAAAGCCATAAGCACAGCATCCAGTTCCCCACCGGACAAAAGGGTCAACAACTCCAGAGTTTGCGCCTCGCGTAAAAGAAGCTTGAGTTCAGGATAGGCGGCTCCCAGGGACGAGACTGCCCTGGGCAGCAGGAACGGACCGATTGTGGGAATGGCACCAAGACGCAATTCTCCCGAAAGAGGAGATTTTCTGCTGGCAGCGTATGACACAATATCGTCGGCTAATGCCAGAATCTGTCGTCCTCTGGCGGCCACTTCCATGCCGGCTCTGGTCAATCCCATGAAGCGCCGGCCCCGTTCGACCAGTGGCATGCCCAAATTAGCTTCCAGGTCCTGAATGCTAGCACTTAGAGTGCTTTGTGTCACATGGCAGCGCTCGGCAGCCCTGGAAAAATTACGGATTTTCTCCAAAGCCAACAAATAGGTCAGCTGTCGTATGGTGGGGTGGTAATTCATAGTTCATCGATATATTCGATTATAATTATCGAAATTAGTCATTTTACCGATTAAACGCAAGTGAATATATATAGGCTCTGCTAAGGATGGAAACTATTAAGGAAGCAGCTATGACCAAAAAATCCAACTCAAGTGTGATTGACCAAATGCAAGGTCTCTTGGCCGATACCTATGTGCTCTATCTAAAGACACAGAATTATCACTGGAACGTAACCGGGCCAAATTTTTCTGGTTTGCATCTGCTGTTCGAACAGCAATATTCGGAGCTGGCCCAGGCTGTTGATGCCATAGCGGAACGTATCCGTTCCTGCGGAAGTTATGCTGATGGCTCTTTCAAGACGTTTCTGTCGCGCGCCAGTATTGACGAGGAAACCGGTCATCCGAACGCGCAGGAAATGCTGAGGAGGCTTGCAGCCGATAATCGGCAACTGGCAGAAATAGCCTCCACTTTGCAAAAGAATGCTGAAGCTGAGGGCGATCTTGGCAGCGCCGACCTGGCAGCAGGGCGGATCAGCCTGCACGAAAAAGCAGCCTGGATGCTTGAGGCGTCCATTGATTGAATGAATCATTCCAACAAAAGGAACAACACTGATGACAAGAGAAATTCCAAATACTATTTTCCGGACCAGACAGCGCAATGATGCCCTTGAGGGACCGAACCCATATGAGTGGAAAGATGTAACCAGTGACGATCTTTTCAAGGGAAAGCGCGTGGTTTTGTTTGCCCTACCAGGGGCTTTCACACCCACTTGTTCCTCCGCTCATCTGCCCGGATATGAAAGCCATTATGATGACTTCATGAAGCTCGGAATTGATGATGTTATTTGTCTTTCTGTCAATGATGCTTTTGTCATGCATCAATGGGGCCAGCATCAAAATGTCGAGAAGGTGCGATTATTGCCTGATGGAAGCGGCACATTCACACGTCTGATGGGCATGCTAGTTGATAAAGATAATCTGGGTTTTGGCCTCAGGAGCTGGCGCTATTCAATGTTGGTGGAAGATGGAATAATCAGGAAATTATTTGTGGAATCTGGTCTTGAAGACGTTTGCTCTACCGATCCCTTTGAGGTTTCCGATGCTGACACCATGCTAGCCTGGCTGAATTCCAATAGCTCGAAAACAAGCTAACCTGAGTGGGCCAGTCCAGAACCTACCGGGCTGAGTCTGGGTCGTCAAACCTTGGTTAATTGAAGGATGGGAGCCGTGAAAATTGGTGACAACTCGGATTCTGATATGAAGAGAAGTGATTTTTTTACCGAAATTGATTGCATTTTGTCTCGCCAACCCCTAAATGACGCAAATCAGCGACCAAATACACGGCTTAACTTGCTTCGTCACAACGACCTAGTTTCCTTATCCCGAGATATTTAGAGAGCTGAGGCCC
>JACZYI010000119.1 GCA_022571175.1 Pseudomonadota bacterium | reverse complement strand
GAACGAGCAGTTCAGAATGAAAACAGACCGGCCGATCAGGTGATGCTGGATGATGCCAGAAAACCGGTTGAAGTTCTGTCATTTTTTGGCCTTGAGCCGGGCATGCGGGTTCTGGATATTGCCTCGGGCGGGGGGTATTACACTATCATTCTATCCAACCTGGTAGGCGAAGGCGGTGGCAGCGTGGTCGCTCACAACAGCGAACGGAGCTGGCAGAATCTGGAGCCAACACTCGGGCCTCTTTATGAAGAGCTGGGCAATGTGGAGGTCTTGATCGGTGGCAGGGGGGATCTGGGGCTTGAAGAAAATTCTTATGATGCGGTCATGCTGGTGCTGATTTATCATCATATGTTTTATGCAGAAGACGATGGCGAGGTTCTTCCTGCAGAGCATAAGACCGCCTTTGAAAATATTTATGCGGCCCTGAAACCGGGTGGTGTGCTGGCGGTAATTGAGCATACTGCCGCTGTTGGCTCCAGCCGGGCAGAGGCCTCGTCCTGGCATCGCGTGACCGAAGCCATGGCAATTGCAGATTTTACCGATGCCGGATTTGTGTTTGAGGGCAACGCTGAAATTCATGTAAATCCCGATGATGATTTGCAGAATTACTGGCGTGAGGCTGGCCTGAGCCGCAAGACCACGAGGTTGGTGCATAAATACCGTAAGCCTGTTGAATAATCATAAAATATCAGCCGACCAAAGCTGCGTAAAAGTAAAATAAAATCCGGATCGTAGCATTTGATTGTCTTTGGAGGCTAATTCCAGGGGCACTATTGTTTTGAAATCACGAACAGCGAAGGACATAACCCATGAATAAATTATGTCAAATATTGACTGCAACGACCCTTGCCACCGCACTCGTAATTCCGGTGGCCATGGGGGATCATCACGAGGGCGATCTGATTGAAATGGCATTGAGCAACCCAGACAGACCCGAAGCCGATAAAACAAGGGATGCGGACCGGAAGCCGGGCGACGTGCTGGCCTTTTTTGCCATGGAACCGGGCATGATGGTGCTCGAGACTTTTGCCGGTGGCGGTTATTACACCGAACTCCTGAGCCGGATTGTCGGGCCAGAGGGCAAGGTCTTTTCCCACAATAACCAGGCATCCCTGGCTTTTCTTGGTGATGAACTGACTATCCGCTTTGCCGACAATCGTCTGCCCAATGCCGAGCCATTTCTTGCCGAAGCCAATGACATTGCCATGGCAGAAAACAGCATTGATCTGGCATTGAATATCCTCAATTACCACGATATTTATTGGGTTCCGAGCGAAGAATCAGGGTATGTCTGGCCGACCATTGATGCTCAAACTTTTTTAGGTAGGCTCTACTCGGCCCTCAAGCCGGGCGGTATTCTGGGCATTATTGATCACTCTGCGGTGGCTGGCAGCAGCAGCGATAGTGGTACCACCGTGCACCGGATTGACGAACAAATTGTCATTCAGCAGGTTTTGGCGTCTGGTTTTGAACTGGTGGAGAGTGCCGGATTTTTACGCAATCCGGATGATGATCGCTCCTTGAATGTATTTGACTCGGCCATTCGCGGGAAAACCGATCGCTTTGTGCTGAAGTTCAGAAAGCCCCTGAGCTAACCATCATCGAACACCAATATGGCTTTGCCCGCGCTCATATTTTGGGCGTAGTGGTCGATGGCTGCCGGGTAGTCTTCCAGGCTTGAGCGGCTTTGAATGGCGGTTTTCAGCTCGCCTGCGGCAAACATTTTCTGGAGTTTGCGGGATCGTTTTAGAATTCCTAGAGCCCCCAGGCGCGCCATGTCGGTCACCAGCCAGTAACCTTCAACCCTGGCGCCCGCAAAGATCATATTGCCGGCCGGGTAACTACCCCCATAAGGGTCATCGGCTTGGCGAGATAACACGCCATAGACTATGGCCGTGGAGCGGTTGGGCATGCACATGAGCGTACGCGCGGTTTCGGTGCCCGCCACCGCATCCAGAAGCACTTGTATTTTCAATTCTTTTGCCAGGTTTCTGAGCTCTTCTTCATAGCTGGGGGCAGAGGTCACCAGCACATGGGCCGCGCCAATTCCAAGCAGCAGTTCCTTTTGCTCCTCTCGCCGGACCACAGAAATAACCGGCATAGTCATGGTTTTAGCCAGTCTGATAACCATGCGTCCCACCTGGCTGGCTGCGGCATTTTGTATCACACCTGATGAGCCCAAAGCCCTGGCGCGTTCCAAAAGGCCGAGAGCAGTGATCGGGTTAACCAGGAAGGTAGCCGCTTGCTCGGCCGGAATGGCTTTGTTTATAGGCAGGCAGCTTTTAGCGTCAGTCAGAAAATATTCAGCCCAGACTCCGTCACCGCCCCGAGTACGGACACAGGCAACCCGCTTTCCCCTGAGCCGCCAGCCGATAAGCCCGCGACCGGCCTTTACCACTATGCCAGCCCCTTCCAGACCTGCGGCAAAGCCATAGTCCGGCGGCACACCATATTCACCCCGCATATAATAGAGGTCTGACGGGTTGCAGCTCGCTGCCTCCATCCTGATCAGAACCTGACCGGGACCAGGTTCCGGAATATCCTTTTCCACCAATTCCAGCCGGGCGCTGGACGGGGCTTCAGGATCATCATTTTTAACCAGGTTCAGAACTTTCATGAGTCATTTCCTAAAAATATTTGAAACCGATCAGATTCCAGTAATTGAGAGTGAGAGCAAAGGTAAAAAAGACTACAACGACCACACTATGGCGAATACGCCGCCATAAGGGCCAGCTTTTTGCCTGCCAGACTGGATAGAGAGATGCCATTCCGGCAAGCGAGAGTAAAGCCCCGATCAATGCCGCCCAGAGCGATAAAAACAGCAGGGTGCTGGGGAAAGGATCAAAAGGAGCCGTGGGCCCACCAGCCAGTGGTGCCAGGCCCAGGCCAAAAAGCACGAAAAACAAAATCCAGGTCAAGGCGTTGGCGGCGATAATTCTGGAGCCATATTTTTCATAAACGGTCTGTGTTATCTCGCGCTTGCGCCGGAGAATGCTGCCGGTGATGGCACCAATCGAGCCGAGCACCGCCAGCCCCACAATCATGAAAAACCAGTTGGGGCCGCTGAAGAAGCCCACCCGGTCACCGGCCATGATGCCAAAGGCAATGAGAAATTGCGTGATGGTACCATCCTCGTCTTCGCGGAAGGCAATGACGCTGCCGTTTTTGACATTGCGGAAGGTCAGGGGCGCAGTCTCAACCCAGCGAGAGGTGTTGGGACCAGCCGTTAGCAGAAGATAGCCCTCTTCATCGACACTCACCGTCATGAAGGAGCCGGGGATGCCGAATATTCTTTCAAGCTTGCTATAGGATCGCCGGTTTATCTCATAGGTTCCGGCAAATCGTTGCCCGCGCTCGGCAAAATCCTCAGGTGGCGTTAATTTTGCGAGAGCGCCATCGGTGAAAAAATGTTCTACGATCAAATTTGGCAATCCGTTCCGAATACCGCCACCACCGATGCTATTGGTGGAGACATAAATGCCGAGGTCAAGTTCCGGCACCATAATCATGTTGGAATGAAAATAGATGGTATCGCCGCCATGGCCCCAGGCGTCATATTCGCCCGGCATGGTATATTGTATAAAACCATGGGCCAGACCATTGATACTTTCTGCGTTGGAAAAGGTCAGCTCGCGCATGGTGGCCTGGCTCTCTTCCGAGAGCATGCGGCCATTTTCATTGGCGCCAAACCCCAGGTGAGCCAGCATAAAGAGCGCCATATCATCCGCCGAGGACGAAACCGAGCCCGCTGGTGCCACACTGGTAATCCATTCAAAGTCGCCTTCCTCGAACCAGCCCTTTTTCCACTCAAATCCGCTCGATATGCGGGCTGCCAATTCATCGGATAAAGATGTGGGGTGACCGTCACGGGCATCATCACCCAGAGGTTCCCGAAAGCTGGAAGATGACATGCCGAGGGGCGCAAATATGCGCGCATCCATATAATCCTCAAATCCCATGGCCGAGACATGGGCCACGATCTTGCCCGCCAGTGCTGCGCCATAGTTTGAATAGGATGTGGTTACGCCCGCGGGTCTAACCCGATCCGGGCGATAATTCAGTAAATAATCATCGAGCGTCATGGTTAGATCTGCTGAATTTGAAAAGAGATAGCCAATGCCACCATCTTCAAAGCCGGGAGAATGGGACATCAAATGCCAGATACGGATGGGCTCATCATAACCACCATCGGGTATCTGAAAATTGACGGGCAGGTGATCATTCACCGGATCATCCAGGGTGATCTGTCCTTCTTCCACCAGTTGCATCAGGGCGGTCCAGACGAAAGTCTTTGAAATAGATCCGATACGAAACATGCTGCTTGAATCCACAGGCGTCCGCGCCTCCAGATTCGAAAAGCCATAGCCCTTGGAAATAAAAATCTCGCCATCCTTGACGATGGCCAATGAGACCCCGGCGATATTATCAGCCGCCATCAGGCTTTGAATCACGCCATCAATATAGGCTTCGGTACTGGCCCGGTTGGAAAAATTTGCCCGGGTCGGGGCAATTTCCTCAGAGGGACTGACTTCAGCCGCAGGCACTGCTGCCATGGGTACGGGCTCATTCTCGCTTTGGGCCCAGGCTGGGCTGTATTGAAAACCTAAAAGAAAAATTGAAAAGAGCGCGGACATTGCCGCTGTTGTCATGCGTTTCATTGGTACCTCCCTGCTAATGAATATTTGGAGAGCCTATCCTGATAGTCAAGGGGTGGGAAGGGAGGAATCTATTCGGGCATGGCAAAATAAGCGCTGTCTGCCATGGGCGTGTAGGTGATGTCCTGCAGGTCTGTGCGTTGAACAACCGCATCATCGGTGGAGCGATGCTCTTCCCGAACCGTGGCAATCATCAGGGGGCCATGTTGCTGAAAATCCAGGAAATGAGTGTCGAAATTTTCCGTTGCCAGCCACATTCGCAGGGATTTGCTCACACGTTTTTTGACAATCAAATAGCTCTCGGGGTCCAGAAACACATCCTCAATGAAACCATCAGCGAGTGTTATGCGCAGTCCGATCAGGCCTTTATCCACGGGAAATAAATAATCTTCGTCAATCAACTGGATGCTGGCGCCACGATCTGTCTTGAGCTCCAAAAGCGAGCGCATACCAAGCAACCATTCTGCCATGTGACGAATGGCTTCTTCCGCCAAACCCTCAGCGCCTGAAGCGCGTGATGATGCGCCCAACTGTTCCCAGGCGCGCGAGCCGTCGTAGCCTTCCTGAAAGATGCTGTCTCCAGACCCCCGGGACAGGCGCACCATGCCCGGCTTCATGGCCTCAAACCTGATCGCCACCGGATCGTCCCATCCGGGTTCGGTGATGGTGCCTTCGAGAGTGATCAATGTGCCAGGGGGCAGGCTGCCTGTAGCCTCCGCCTGAAGCTTCAGGATGCGATCAAGTTCCGACTCACCCGGCGAGCAGGAAGCGGCAAGAACAAGAAAAATCAAGGCAACTGCGCGCCGCACAAGATTATTCTCTATCGCCTTCATCGCTTTTGTCGCCTTCATCATCTCCCGGCATCGCTCACAGCCATGTTAGCAACCGGATCCATGGCATATTTCATAATATGGAAGATGGTATTTTGCTCCATGACACCACTGAAAAGATGCGCCCAGGGCCCAATGGCATAAAGGGATACATCATCACCACCATGGGTCTCGGATGCTGTAGGTACAACCGCCTGTTGCCGGAAATTCCGGTCCGAGGTGTCCACCATGCTCAAGTCCGGCCTGCCACCCTCTATACCATCATCAATGGCTCCGGGGCCGTTATAATACCCGAGCGTGGTATAGGGTTTGCCATCCTCTGCCAGTGAAGGCGTATGGGTAGGATTGCCCTGTTCATCGACACCCTGAACCAACCCCAATATAGGATTGCCCTTAGCCGGGTAGCCTGAAATACTCATAACATGCGAATGGTCAGCGGTAACAATAATCAGGGTCTCCGATAAATCCACCATGCGGGCAGCGACGGCGACAGCCTCAGACAACGCCTGGGTGTCGATCAAG
>JACZYI010000118.1 GCA_022571175.1 Pseudomonadota bacterium | reverse complement strand
TTATAGACCTGCGAAGATATGTGGTTCCCGGATGTGGTGGCGCATTTGAAATCGGAGGGCGCAGAAATTCTGATTGCCCCTCATGGCTCACCCTATGCTGCCGACAAGCCTGAAGACCGTATCAATCATGCCCTAGCCCGGGTGGTTGAATCAGGGTTGCCAATGATTTTTGTCAATCAGGTGGGTGGGCAGGATGAGCTTGTTTTTGACGGCACCTCTTTTGCCGCAAATGGGTCTGGTAAGATTGTTGCCCGGCTTGCCCCGTTTGAAGAAGGCCTTGTCCATGTGGAATTGTCTCTGGGTCAACTGACAGCGCCCGAAGGATCTATGGCAGAGGGGTTGAAGGCCCCGGATATTTATTATGCAGCGCTGGTGCTGGGTCTCCGGGATTATGTGAGGAAGAATAATTTCCCCGGTGTCCTGATCGGGCTTTCGGGCGGTGTTGACAGTGCGCTCACAGCCGCCCTGGCAGTTGATGCACTTGGGCCGGGAAATGTGCAGGCCGTGATGATGCCGTCGCGCTATACTTCTGAGGACAGTCTGATCGATGCCGAAGCTTGTGCTGGTGCGCTTGGAATTTCTTATGAAATAATTCCCATTGAATCCATGGTTGGCAGTTTTTCAGAGGTGCTTGCAGATACCTTTGAGGGCCAGGAACCGGACTCTACTGAAGAAAATATCCAGGCCCGCATTCGTGGCATCCTGCTGATGGCTCTTTCCAACAAATTTGGCCATATGGTCATTGCCACCGGCAACAAGTCAGAGTTTTCGGTTGGCTATTCGACCCTTTATGGCGATTTGTGTGGTGGTTTTGCCGTTTTGAAAGACGTTTATAAAACAACGGTTTATGAACTTTCCAAATGGCGAAACAAACAAAAATGTCCAGGCGCTCTGGGGCCTGACGGTCCGGTTATTCCCGCCAATATTATCACCAAGGCTCCCACGGCTGAACTTCGGGCAAACCAAACTGATCAGGACAGCCTGCCGCCCTATGATATTCTCGATGAAATATTGAAAGGTCTGGTTGAAGATGATTTATCGGTGGATAATGTGGCTTCAAAGGGTTTTGACATTGGTATGGTTTCACGCATTGAACATATGGTCTATCTGGCCGAATATAAACGCCGTCAGGCACCACCCGGCGTGAAAATTACCGAGCGCCAGTTCGGCAGAGACCGGCGCTATCCCATTACCAACGCTTTCAGGAATGCGGAAGTGCAAGCGGGAGAGGAAGAAAAATGAGTGTGATTGTCAGATTCGCACCCAGCCCAACCGGGCATTTGCATGTGGGAAACATTCGTGCCGCCCTTATCAACTGGCTTTTTGCCAAACGCGAAGGCGGTAAATTTATCCTGCGCCTTGATGATACGGACAGGGAGCGCTCCAAAGAGGAGTTCAGCCAATCGATCAAGAAGGATCTGGACTGGCTCGGACTGAGCCCTGATCAAACTTACAAACAATCTGAGCGCTTTGATCTTTATGATGAGGCTGCCGAAAAGCTCAAAGCGGAGGGCAGGCTTTATGCTTGTTATGAAACACCGGAAGAGCTTGACTTAAAACGGAAAATTCAACTGGCGCGCCACAAACCACCGGTTTATGACCGCGAAGCGCTGGGGCTCAGTGAAGATCAGACCAGGGCCTATGAGCAGGAAGGCCGAACCCCCCATTGGCGTTTCAAACTAAACCTGCCTGGACGTATCGAATTTGACGATTTGATCCGGGGGCCGGTCTCCATTGATCTTGCGAGCGTTTCCGACCCCATTCTCATACGGGGTGATGGCAGTTATCTTTATACGCTCCCCTCGGTGGTAGACGATATTGATATGAACATCAGCCATGTGGTTCGGGGCGAGGATCATGTGACAAATTCGGGTGTGCAGATCCAGATTTTCGAGGCGCTCGGTGGAGCAGCGCCAGTCTTCGCCCATTTTTCTCTTCTGACCGCGCTGGATGGTGGCGGCCTCTCAAAACGAGAAGGGGCTCTTGCCATTGGCCAATTACGTGATGAGGAAGGCCTTGAGATGATGTCTCTGATCAGCATGTTGGCGCATCTCGGCACATCAGAAGCTATTGAGCCCGGCACCGACATCCAGTCTTTGATTGAGAGTTTTGATTTTTCCAAATTCGCCCGGAAATCCACAAAATTTGATGTTAAGGAGCTTTACACGCTCAACGCAAAAATCTTGCATATGACATCTTTTGTAGACGTTGAGGACCGTATTTCAATTGAGGGCTGTGACGAAGAGTTCTGGAATGCAGTCAGGCCAAATTTGAGAAAACTGGATGAGGTCAATAACTGGTGGTTGATCATCCATGGTGAAGTGGAGCCCATGATTGAAGATGAGACATTTGCCCGAGCTGCTCTCGGCCTATTGCCCGATGGCGATCTGGATGGCGATAGCTGGCAGCAATGGACCGGTAAAATTTCTGAGCAGACCGGAGCCAGGGGGCGTGAACTTTTTATGCCTCTGCGGCTGGCTCTGACGGGCAAGACCAAAGGCCCTGAACTTGCGGTTCTGTTGCCTTTGATCGGGCGTGAAAAGGTTGAAAAAAGACTGGCGGGTGAGACCGCGTGACTCTGGTCCTCCAAAATACACTCACCCGCAAAAAGCAGGAATTTGAACCGATTGATCCCAAGAATATCGGAATTTATGTATGTGGACCAACGGTTTATGATTATGCCCATATAGGAAATGCCAGACCGGTAGTGGCCTTCGATATGCTCTATCGATTGCTGCGCCACAGTTATGGCGCGGAACATGTGAAGCTGGTTGCGAATATCACCGATATTGACGACAAGATCATGAAGCGCGCCGCGGAGGAAAACAAAGATATCTCCGAGGTGGCCGATTATTTCAGTCAGTCCTACAGCGAAGATATGGCAGCGCTTCTGGCCTTACCTCCCGATGCCACCCCGAAAGCCACCGAAACCCTGCCGGAAATGTTTGCTATGATGGAGACCCTGATTGAAAAAGGCCATGCCTATGAAGCAGAAGGCCATGTTCTTTTTCATGTGCCTTCGATGAAAAATTATGGACGACTTTCGGGGAACAGCAGCGATGAAATTCTGGCAGGCGCGCGGATTGAAGTAGCACCTTATAAAAAAGACCCGGCAGATTTTGTTCTCTGGAAACCATCCAGCGATGACCAGCCGGGTTGGGATGGTCCCTATGGTCGGGGTCGTCCTGGATGGCATCTGGAATGTTCCTGCATGATTGCCAAGCATCTGGGCAAGACCATCGACATCCACGCAGGAGGGCTTGATCTGGTCTTTCCCCATCATGAAAATGAAATAGCGCAATCTGAATGTGCCCACGGCGTACCTTTTGCGCGCTATTGGATTCATAATGGCATGTTGCAGATGACGGGCGAGAAAATGTCCAAATCAGAGGGCAACATTGAGACCGTCCGTGATTTACTGAAGAGCTTTCCTGGCGAAGCTTTGCGTCTCACACTCTTGTCCGCGCATTATCGCCAACCTCTAGATTTTAACCGCGCACTGGTGGCCGAGCAAAAACGCCGTCTTGATCGCTGGTACCGCTTGACCGCCGAGGTTGAGGCTGCAGAGGTGCCGGAAACCTTGATAACGGCACTCGAAGATGACCTGAATACCCCCAAGGCCCTGGCCGCGCTTGAGGCACTGGCAAAGCCCGAGACCGCTGCTGAGCTTAAGGCCGGAGCTAATTTCATGGGGCTACTGACGGCCAGCGCTGCAGGCTGGTTCCAGAGTGCAGGCAGTGATGAAATATTTGCAGACGAGGTGGAAAAGCTCATAGCTGAACGCATTGAAGCCCGCAAATCCGGTGACTTTTCTAAGGCGGATGATATCCGGGACAATCTCACATCTCAGGGCATCATCCTGGAAGACAGCGCAACGGGCACCGGCTGGCGGCGTGCGGATTGACACCCATGAGTGAGATAATCAGCCAGCCCGTCATCATCCTGGTGCATCCGCAACTGGGCGAGAATATCGGAAAGACCGCCCGCGCCATGCTCAATTTTGGCCTCTCGGAAATGCGCCTGGTGGCTCCGCGTGATGGCTGGCCAAATCCTGATGCTGGCCCCGCCGCTGCCGGCGCTGATGAAGTTCTGGACCGGGCAAAAACCTTTGAAACGCTCGATCAGGCGGTTGCTGATCTGAACAGGGTCTTTGCCGCCACCATCCGCACCCGCGAAATGGTCAAGCGCGTGGTCAACGCGCAAGAGGCTGCTGCAGAAAGTCTCACCATTATCGAGCATAATGAGCGCGTTGGCATCCTGTTCGGGCCAGAGAGATCAGGCCTCACCAATGATGATATGGCGCTGGCCGATACGGTCTTGTGCATACCGGTTAACCCGAAATTTTCTTCGCTCAACCTGTCTCAGGCGGTGATTATCTACGCCTATGAATATTTCCGTGCCCAGGGCAAGAGTGAGATCAGCGAGAATTTTGAATCTGCTGCCACAAAACAGGAATTGCAGGGACTTTTTGGTCATATTGAAGATGAACTTGATGCGCGCGGTTATTTCAGGCCCGATGAACGAAAATCCGTGCTGGTCCGCACTGTCAGGAACATTTTCCAGCATGCGGGGCTCACATCACAGCAAATCCAGACCATGCGCGGAGTCATCAAGTCTCTAGTGCGCAAACCTGATTCTAGAGACTAGGTCTCCGGTTCACCACGCCCAAAGCTTGTTCCAGTGCCAGTCCAACCCGCAGCGCATTGCCTTCCTCAAACAAGGGCGCCCAGACCGAGAAGGACTGCGGTACGGAATATGTAGGCCGATCATCGGCGCCATCACCATTTCCAAACCCGGTGCGGGAGGGAGAATCGAAAAATCCGGCCCTCAAGGCCAATTGCGGCTGCCCGGTGAAATTGGTTATGGTCAGCATGGACTGGGCGAAATTGGGGCCGATCAAGGCATCCACTTGGGAGAAAACTTCATCCATAATGCCCATCACCTGACGGCGGAAACGATCGATATTCACCAGATCAACGGCTGAGAGAAAACGCACGGTGCGAAAACTATTGGGCCAGGCGCGGGACTCCTGCCAGACCATCAAATCATCCCGGTCAGACAAGGTCAGTTCCTCAAAGGATGCCGCTGCTTCTGCCAATAATTGCTGCACCAATATGCCATAGGGCAGGTCGGGCAGGGACAGTTCCACCAGATTCAATCCAAGATCGCGCGCAGCCCGGAGTGCGTTTTTGTCGATCTCGGTTGCGCCTCCGTCATCCTCAAAGGCGGCGGGCAGAAATCCAACCCGCATATCCTGCAAAGGCGCATTACCGTCATAGCGGAAGCCTTGGGAAATGGAGGAGGGATCACCGTCATCCCGACCCTGAATGGCAGCCAGTACCAACGCCGTATCCTCTACTGATCGGCATATGGGGCCTGCCTTGTCGAGGGTCCAGCATAAGGCCATGGCCCCCCTGCGGGAGACCCGGCCAAAGGTGGGGCGAAGTCCGGTGGTGCCACATCGGTTGGAGGGCGAGACAATGGAGCCCAGAGTCTCGGTGCCAATGGAAAATCCGCACAAGCCCGCTGCGGTGGCTGATGCTGGTCCGGCACTTGAGCCCGAAGAACCCTCTTCCAGATTCCAGGGGTTTCGGGTCTTGCCGCCCCACCAGATGTCGCCATAGGCCAAGGCACCGAGCGTGGCCTTGCCAAGCATGACGCCGCCTGCTTCGCGCAACTTTTCCACCACGGCTGAATCGCTTGTTGGCACGCGGTTCTTATAGGGCGTGGCTCCCCAGCTTGTGCCAATATTGGCCGTATCAAACAGGTCCTTGACCGCATAGGGAATGCCATGGAGGGGGCCGCGATAATTTCCCGAAGTGATTTCCCGGTCCGCCCGGGCCGCTTCCTCACGCGCCAGGTCTGCCGTCACCATCACAAAACATTCCAGCCGGGGGGCAATGGCTTCAATGCGTTTCAAATATATTTCCGTAAGCTCGAGACTGGTGATGGCCCCGGTTCGAACCCAACCCGAAAGCGCTGTGAGTGGTGCAAAAGCAATATCCTCATCGGAAGAGGGAAGCGCCCCCACGGCGCTGGCTGCAATCAGCACACTGGTGCCACTTTCGGGGTAGTTTTTGCCGGGAAT
>JACZYI010000117.1 GCA_022571175.1 Pseudomonadota bacterium | reverse complement strand
ATGGCACCAATGGCAAAATCTGGAACGATCAATTGGTCATATTTACCAAAGGGATAGGGAATATCAAAATAATCCGCATAAAAGTCCAATCCTTGCCGGGTAAAGGTAAACCATTCCTCCCACGCCACATATTCCGCCAGCGACTGGCGGGCAAAAAGCCGGATTGGAATATCCCCGGCCATGTCTTCAAAGACGGCATAAGGCCCAGCATGGAGAGAGAAGATATAGGTGGAGAATTTTTTTGTCTCAGGGAAAACCCAAAGCGCGCTGGTGCCATCATCTTCGATGTTTGTCTCCGCCACCGCCGTTGACACTTGCCAGCCCGATGGGGCGCGTACCGACATTTCATAGGTGGCTTTAATGTTGGGTTGGTCAAAGGAGGGAAACAGACGATTGGCATAATAAGGCCAGAGATAAGTATAGAGATATGTCAGGCCATCAACCGGATCCGTGAAACGGTGCAGACCAGTGCCATCCTGAGAGAAGGGGTGGCTGTAGTAAATTGTGACTGCATTTTTACCCACAAAGAGAGCACGCTCCGGTAGGGTAATGAAATAGCCGTTATAGTTTACGTCAACCCCGACCCCGTTAATCTCGATGGTCTCCACATGACCACCCGTAAAATCAACTGTGATGGCTTCCGAACCTTTGCTTAGTTCAAAATTGAGCGTCACCTGGCCGGTAAATACATCCGCATCACCAAAAATATCAATATCAAGGACATAGGAGACATCATCAATGCGGGCATGACGGGCTTCGGCGATATTTTTATCAAGCTGGTCAGCCACTATTCGTGTGGAGACCACATCTTTGGCTTCCTCTGTCGCAGGGGAGCAAGCTTCGAGGCCCATGAGTGTGAAAGCCAATACAGCGATTTGATAATACCCATACTTCATTGGCTCTATCCTTGTAATTTACCCAAAAAAAACAGCCTAAAGATTATCAGGAGTCATTGCTATTCAAAATGAGACTGTTTTCTTTAGGGAATTGCTTGAATGAATGGCAACCGCGGTTCTAATGTTTGCCCTCATACCTTGGAGGACACCACCATGCGCCTGACCGGAATGTTGATTCTACTGATCGTATTATTTTCGCCCCCAGCCTTTGCCGATGATGAGGCTGATGTGGCTGCAGCACTTGATGCGCTGCATAAAGCCGAGCGGGAAGGGGATCTGGAAAAATTTCTCAACGCATTTGCCGCTGAAGGCATTTTCCTTGGCACTGACGCCAGTGAGGCCTGGACGGTGGAGGATTTGCGGCGCGATCTGGGTGAAAGGTTTGCTACCAAGGGCGGCTGGACATTCGAGATTAATGAGCGCGCGATCGGCGTTTCTGATGATGGCCGAGCCGCCTGGTTCAAGGAAATTGTTCATTATGTCCGCTCGGACTATATCCTGCGGCCCACCGGCACCATGATCAAGCGCGATGGCCGTTGGCAAATCGCGCAGCTCCATATGGGCATTCCCATTCCCAATCAAATGTTTCCGCCGCTGTTGCAGGCTTTTCATGCCCAGGCGGCGGGGCCTGAAGCTGAGAAAGCGGCTATTGGTGCGGTGCTGGATACCCTGCATCTGGCCGCATCTGTGGCTGATGGTGATGCTTATTTTTCGCTTTTTACCGAGGACAGCAGTTTCATCGGCACCGATATTTCAGAATTCTGGCCGATCGCCGAATTCAGGGACTATGCCATGGCCCGGTTTGATACCGGTGTGGGTTGGACCTATCAGGTCAGGGACAGGCAAATTGATCTGGGCCCCCACAGCAACATGGCTTGGTTCCACGAAATATTATGGAACGAGAATTACGGCACCACGCGCGGCACCGGTGTTTTGGTGCGGGAAGATGATGCCTGGAAAATTGCGCAATATCATTTGACCATCCCGATTCCCAATGACCTGGCTGCCGGGATGGCAGCAGAGATCAAAGCATTCGAAGGTAAATAAGGAGCGTTAATCGGGTAGGGCACCAAAAGCTTTCCATTTTGGCATAGCTTGCTGCAAGAGCTTGATCGCTTTGGAAGTGAGCAATTCAGACTTGGTGGCTTCATCCTTGATGATTTTTCCATCCTCCACCAACGCCTGGCCAGCGCGAAAAAAGGGGCTCCAGACCTGCTCGACAAATTCTCTATCGCCGGGCTTGAGCCTCTTGCAAATGGCCATATAGACAGCCAATTCGAACAAATCTACCGACATGGCATCCCCCCGCTTCGGGGTAATTATAAGGGCCGTGGTCTTGAGCTTTTGCGCAATCAGGTCTTCAAGCAAGGCCCCGGTCAATTTGAAGGCGGAGCGAGGACAATTTAGCCCGGGTTGAGGTAAATGAACGGCCAGCCGCACACCCAGTAGAATCGAGACTATTTCAGAAAGTGATATTTGCCTCTTTTTCGACTGTGACAGCGTCATTAAAAATTGCGCGGTCCTCGGACCTTCCTTAAGGGCTTCCAGCATGGGCCGATAGATATTTTCATCCAGCGTGGCGGTGAATGTTCCCTCATTTTTGCCGATCTTCAGGCTTTCCCGACCGGTGCCGGCAAACATCAGTTTTGCCAGCATCTCCTCACTTTTGCCCTGATCCAGCTTTTCTCCACCGCGAATAAAAATATCCTCACGCAAAAATGTCGGGCGAAAATAATCACCCATCTGTTCCCGTTGCAAGGGTTCTTCAAAGGAATCCATAAGACTGCGCTGGTCCTCGGTATATATCAAAAATGGCAAAGACGAGAGAAGGTTGACTGGGCCAACAAAATTAAGACCCACCTTCTTCATATCCCTCGCTACATCCTGCAGATACATTGGCTCCCAGCCATCGTGCAAATATTCATGGACAATATAGGGAAGGCTCAAATCATCATCCGGCACCATCAGGTTTGCCATATTCTGCATGGGTTCAAGATTTTTGGCCCCGGCGCTGATCATGGCTTTCATGCGCGAGATGGCGTCGGACACCCCCTCGCTGCCTGCTACGCCGCTTGTCTTGCTCAGTTCCCGGAGTAAATGCTGGGCCGGAAGGATATTTGTCCAACCGGGCAATGCATTATAGCCCAAAAACAGAAGCCCGTTTTTGGCCAGATATTTTTTGAGGATATTTTGAATATCTATCCGTTTGCGCCTGCTGATCCAGGTGTAGACACCATGCGCAACAATGTAACTATAGGGCCCGCCCAGACCGGGTTTGCCCATCGCCAGATCGCCAAACTCGGCTTTTAAGAATTTTATATTCTTAAGCTGGGCCACCGAAGCCAGGCGTTTGGCTTTTTGGATATGCTCGCCCAGATAATCGACGCCCACGAACTGGGCTTCAGGATTAGCGGCTGCCAAGGCGAGCAGCGTAATTCCAAAACCACATCCGAGTTCCAGATAGGCGGAACCCATACCGAAGCTTGGCGGATTGATGCCATGAATGAGGCAGGCAAGATTCAGTTTGTGGGGAGACAGGTTCGCATAATATTCCGAGACATAGGGAATATCCGCCACATATCCGTCCCAAGAAGACATAATTGTCCCAAAAATAATCGATCAAATCCAGCCACTGATCTAGCAGTCTTTGAGCCAAAAGTCATGGCAAGCTCGGTTTTTGAAACTGATTAAATTGCCCCTTCATGTTTAAGAAGCCACTGCTTGCGCTCAAGCCCTCCGGCGTAGCCAGTCAAGGTTCCATCTTGTCCAATCACCCGGTGGCAGGGGACGACGATGGCAATGGGGTTTCGCCCGTTGGCGGCCCCGACGGCACGGCACGCGGTCGGGCGTCCGAGGTTGCGGGCAATCTCACCATAACTGCGGGTCTCCCCCGCTGGAATTTGTCTCAGCTCACGCCAGACACTCCTGGAAAAATCTGTGCCGAAGCACATAACGGGCAGTCCCTCCAGGGCTTGCAGCTCACCATCAAAATATTTCTCAAGCTTGCTCCGAACGGGGTTTGCGGTGGCCTTGGGCGGGGCCACACCCATCAATCCATGTCGGCCAAGATATCTCTGGAGGCGCGGGATATCATCGCCGAATTCCAGCGCATAGAGCTCGTCATCGTCCCAGACAATGGTCAGCTCCCCAACCGGGGAGGGCATGGTCTCCATGTTCAGACTTTTATTTTTCGTCATAATTACAATCCTTTTTCGTTTCCCCCCGGGGTGCATGCCAGAGATAGAGAGCGGCATAGCCACGCCAGGGCCGCCACTTTTGTGATCTTTTCTCGAGCTCTTTCGGGTCGCGGGTGGCGGCGGCTTTCAACAATCCTAAATCTGATGCCGGAAAGGCATCCGGGTGCCGGAGCGCCCGAAGGGCAATATATTCCGCAGTCCAGGGACCAATACCCCGGATGGCCAAAAGCCGCTCCAGTGATTGTTTGAAGGGCATGGCCGGGTGCACAAATAGCGGGTTTCTGGCAAAAGAAGCCCCGAGTTCCTGCAAAATTTCCACACGGCGCGTGGTCAGCCCCAGGTCCGATAAATCCGCGTTTTTCAAAGCCTTCGGAGTGGGAAACAGCTGCCTCAAGGGTGGCAGGGTGCTGGCAAGACTGTCGCTAAGTGGTTCTCCGAATTTAGCCACCAGACGGTCCAGAATTGTGGTGGCACCCCGGACACTGATTTGCTGGCCAACCACGGCACGAACCGAAGATATCCCAACAGCCCGGAATGCGCAGGCCCGGCTTGCCTTTGATTATCGACGCCATAAAAGAATCTCTCCTCAGCACAGCCGAAATTTCATCGGGAGAAGCTTCAAGATCAAAAAGATCGTGAATCTTCTGCACCGATTCCAGCAGGCCAGCCGGTTTGTCCAGATGGAAGATGGCCTCAACCTTGTATTCTTTTCTGATGGGGTGGACCTGGAGAATGCCCGAGGATCCGTTGACCCGGATGGTGCGCGCATAGCCCCGGGCCGTGACCATTTCCACACCGCTTAACGCCCGGTATTCCAGAAATGATAACATTTCATCCCAGCCATAGGGCGGACGGTAGCTGAGCGTAAGTTTGAGAGCGGACGTTGTCTGGCCTCCGCACCGTTTCTGAACCTTCCGGCGAAAGGCTGTTGGTGACATGCCAAAGGCCTTCTTGGTGGCATCATTGAAACGACGAACGCTCTGAAATCCTGCTGCATAGGCGATCTCGGCCATGGGCCTTGATGTTTCCGCCAGCATCAGCCTGGCAATACGGAAGCGTTCGGTTTGAAGGACCGTCTTGGGGCTGGCACCCAATTGTTGCTGAAACAACCGTCGTAGATGACGGTCGCCGATGCCGAGGCGTGCGGCAAAATCGGGCAAGCCATTAATCTGGCCTCCGCTGGAAGCCAACAGCCTGAGCGCCCGGGAGACCGTAGAGCGTGTACCTATCCAGGCGGGTGAGCCGGGGGCGCTTTCCGGTCGGCAGCGGAAGCAGGGGCGAAAGCCCGAATTTTCGGCAGCGGCGGCGCTGGCAACAAAAATGCAGTTCTTCTTCAGGGGTTTGTTAGCGGGACAGATGGGCCGACAATAGATGCCTGTGGTTTTGACGCAGGTAAAAAACTTTCCATCGAAACGACGGTCCCGACTGATGATGGCGTCAAAGCATTCTGTATCTGTCCATTGCATGGGCAGAACTATAGCTGGAACGGGTAATGGAGTCTGGCCATTTTCGGACATTTATCCGGGGACTGCCGCAGGCGCTATTCTCTGGATTTTTGTGGGGAGAACAGGCCTTGAATATTAGCAAGCAGATATGGCCAGATAACCGATCCCGGCAAGTTGCACTCATGATGAGCCGCTTCTTCAACCACCCGATGTTCGGCTCTATCGCCTGCGGCGGTGGCGCGTGCCACATAATCATCACCCAGGCGGACAGGGACAACGGGGTCGTGCTGGCCGGTGATCAATAATTGCGGAACTCCCAGGGGCAGGAGTTCTACCGGCGAACCCTGCTGATAGCGCCCGGGCACTTGATCGGGCGCACCGCCCATCAAAAGGCTGATCATGTCTTGTTCGCAAGGGTCCGTCATGGGGTTTCGGGCCGCTGCCAGGTCACCCGGCGCTGCGGTGGCGGCCACGCCCAGCAGGGTCAATGGTTTTTCACGATAGAGCGGCGAGTCCAATGGCACTTTGGGTCGGGCCGCCAGCCAGAGCGCCAGAT
>JACZYI010000008.1 GCA_022571175.1 Pseudomonadota bacterium | reverse complement strand
TATGCCATGGGACTATGGGTGATCCCGGTGACAAGCGTGTGGCAGATGTTTTTGCTGGCACGGGAGCTATGGGACTGGAAGCGCTCTCAAGGGGTGCTGAGCACGTGACCTTTGTGGAAAAACACCAACGGTCTTTGTCCATATTGAAAGTAAATATTTCTCTACTCAAATGCGAAAAAGACACCGATGTTGTCGCCGCAAGCGCCAGAAACCTGCCGTCAACCAACGAGCCCTATGACTTGATCTTTCTGGACCCGCCCTATGGAAAGCGATTACTGGAACCGGCCCTGCAATCGCTCTATGAAAATTGTTGGCTCAAGCCCTCATGCGTGATTGTTATTGAAGCGGGGCGGAGTGAGGATTTTATCCCGCCCGCCTGGTTGGATATGGTGGACGAGCGAACATCGGGAAAGACCAAAATTCTTCTGGCCAGGGTGATTTAGAGCAACCTCATCTGCGACCAAATAGCCGCTCTATATCCGCAAGCTTCAGTTCTACATAGGTGGGACGGCCGTGGTTACACTGGCCAGAATGGGGTGTTGCTTCCATTTCCCGTAATAGCGCATTCATTTCGTCTACGTTAAGACGCCGTCCAGCCCGAACACTTCCATGACAGGCCATGGTTGAACACACCTCATCCAACCGTTCCTGCAATGATAATCCATCCTTCAGTTCCGCCAAGTCATCCGCCAAATCCTGCACCAGTCCCTTCACATCTGTCAGACCAAGCATCGCTGGTGTCTCCCTGACGACCACCGCTCCCTCGCCAAAAGGTTCGATCACAATGCCCAATTCCGCCAATTCATCCCGTCGCTCCAGCAGTCGCTGACTAGGTTCTTCGCCAAGCTCAACAATCTCTGGAATTAAAAGCACCTGCCGGGCTGGACCAGCATCAAGCAGGGCGGCCTTCATTTTTTCATAAACAATTCTTTCATGAGCTGCATGCTGATCGACGATAATCAAGCCTTCAGCAGTCTGTGCAATCACATAGGTTTCATGGAGCTGGCCACGCGCTGCCCCCAGGGGATAATCCTGATAGCTGGTTTGCAAGGGATCGTCGGGCTGAGCATCCTCCACGCGGGCAGAGGGCGGAATGGCAGACCCATCCACGGTCATGGCGGCTTGATCAGAGGGCAGCTCTTGAGTGGGGCCAGAAGCTGGTTGATATGGGGCTGTGGAGGGAGAAGAAAAGCCGGATACATACTGGTTGCTGCGCCCCAAGCCACTGCGGGAAGGACCAAATCCCGGGTGTGACCTGAATGACCCCAAAGCAGCTTCTGCTGTACTTGTAGAGGCTTTGTGTCCTGCCTCAAGCAGGGCATTGCGCAAGCCCGATACAATCAGCCCCCGAACTAGCGATGCGTCCTGGAAACGCACTTCAGATTTGGCAGGATGTACGTTGATATCCAAAGTCTCGGGCGGCACAGTCAAAAAGAGCGCCAGAACCGGATGCCGATGGCGCGCCAGAAAATCTGCATAGGCCCCTCGCACCGCACCATAGAGCAATTTATCCCGGACCGGCCTGCCGTTTACGAACAGAAATTGATGAAGTGAATTTGCCCGGTTATAGGTGGGTACAGCAGCATAACCGGAAAGTGTCAAATCATCGCGTGACAGGTCAAGGGCAATGGAATTATCCATAAAATCCTGGCCAAGAACCGCCCCTAATCTCTCCAGCAATTTTCTATCATGATCACCTGTAACCTTTGATGCCTGAAAGGCCAGCCGATCATTATTTTTAAAAGAGAAGGCAATCTCTGGATGCGACATTGCCAGACGCTTGACCGCATCAATGGCTTGCGCATTTTCGGTGCGGTCGGTCTTCAAAAACTTCAGGCGGGCCGGGGTATTGAAAAACAGGTCCTTAATCTCGACAGATGTGCCAACATTCATGGCCGCCGGTTTGATCTTTCCGACCAAACCACCTTCAGCGCTTAATTCATATCCTCCCTCGGCATCGGGCACACGGCTCATTATTCGAAATCGCGAAACGGCGGCGATCGAAGGCAAGGCCTCTCCCCGGAAGCCAAGAGTCTTGATGTTATGCAAATCCTCATCAGGAAGTTTGGATGTGGCGTGCCTTTCAAGGCAAAGCGCCAACTCTTCTCTGGCTATGGCATTACCATTGTCCACCACTGAGATCAGTCGGCGACCGCCCTCTTCCAACGAGACTTCAATCCGGGTCGCACCCGCATCTATGGAATTTTCAACCAGTTCTTTAACGGCACTGGCCGGTCGTTCGATAACTTCACCAGCCGCAATGCGATTGATCAGGTTTTCAGGCAGTCGTCGAATAGGCAAGGCAGAGCACTCCCGGGTCTGAACAGAAAATTCATATGATCCAGAAGAATAGCAGAGAGCACCAAAAATGCCACCCTGAGATCCGATGCAAAAGAAGGAAAGTTTTGAACTTATTGACCGTCAGGCCCAATATCCTCAGAGGATAAACGCACAATTCTGGACCCGTCTGGGCCGGAATATCTTTCACCAACGGTCAGAAGATCGCTCAGAATGGGTCCTTTTTCCACCACTACCGTTTCATCGTCACCAACCATTGACCGAATGTCGGTATCTGCATTGCCCGCGCCAATACTATCAAGCAAAGCTTGCTCACTACTGGATGCTGGCGGCGGTAATGTGGTGCGACCTGGGAAAAGTGCATTAATAGCCTGGGCCGACGGTGTTACATTTTGAGCCGAAGGCTCGCCTGGCCTCGGAGGAACCAGAGCATAATCAGGAGGCAAAGCCAGAGGCGGCTGGTTGACAACGGCAAATTCATCAGGAGGGTTTTTCGAAGTTCCAAAAATTTTTCCCATTGTGCTGCATCCTTGCAACACGAAAGTCATAGCCAGAATCAGTCCAACTGTTGATAGTTTTGAATTGGTATCGCCCTGCCGCATATGGTTATTCCTTTTCTCTCCCATTTTCCTCAAGCGGTCTTTTAGGCTGTTTTTGTGGCAAGAGCAAGGCGTCGGCCAAAAGCAAAATAACGCCTATGGTAATGGCGCTGTCCGCAACATTGAAAATATAAAAAGACCAGCTTCCTGCGTGCAAATGCACAAAATCTGCAACCGCACCATAACTGATGCGGTCCCAAATATTTCCAAACGCCCCGCCCAGCACCATACCCAGCGCAATGGCCAAGATGCGATTTTGGACGCGAAACAGCCACACCAGAAGAAACAGTGCAACCAGGGACGTCAAAACAATCAATACCCACCGCCCTGTTTCACCATCTGCCTGAAAAAGACCCATGGAAATACCGCGGTTCCACACCATACGAAAATCCAGGAAAGGCAGTATTTCAATATGTCTCACACGGTCCAGATCGAGCACGTTCAGAACCCACCATTTGGTAATTCTGTCGGCCAGAAAAGCAACTACAGCTATGACGAAGCCCTGACGCCACATCAGATACACTCCCCCTCATCACCCTTATCAGCCATGACTTTAGAGCATCGATGACAAAGATCATGATATTTTTCCCCGGTGCCAACTTCGCTCAAGACCATCCAGCATCTCTCGCATTTTTTCCCCTCAGCGAGTGATGTCAAAACGCCGACGCCAGCCACATCATCAAGAATAAAAGCCCCCTCAGGTGCTGGCCCATGATGAACGCTGGCTGCGGATGTGATGGATATCTCCGACAACTCCATAGACTCAAGAGCGGCATAATCTTGGTCTTCCTGCACGAAAACTTCGACCCGGGCCTGCAGGCTTGAGCCAATTTTCTTTTCCTGCCGGTCCAGTTCAAGCGCACCGGTAATGCACGCCCGAACCTTGCGAATATGCTTCCATTTCTCGGCAAGTGCATCATCGGCCCAATCCTTGTCAGGTTCGGGCGTCAGCTGCAGATGAATACTATTCTTTTCACCCGGGCAACGGGCCAGCCAGGCTTCTTCTGCAGTAAAGACCAGAATGGGCGCAATCCAGGCGGTCAAATGATTAAAAAGAATATCCAGAACCGTTCGGGCCGCTCGACGTTTTGCGGAGGTTTGAGAATCGCAATAAAGGCAGTCTTTGCGAATATCAAAATAGAAGGTGGATAGATCCCGGATACAGAACTGGTAAAGCGCCTGATAAATGGAATTGAAATCCAAGGCAGACGTTTTCTCCTGTACCAATATTCCGAGCCGATAAACGCGATCAAGCATCCAACGTTCCAGCTCGGGCATCCGGGCGGGGTCAATTTTCTCTGCCTCATCAAAATCTGTGAGATTCCCGAGCAAAAATCGAAGTGTATTCCGTATTTTTCGATAGGCGTCCACCTGACCACGGATCACTTGTTCGCCGATACGTATATCTTCAAAATAATTGGTAGAAACGACCCATAATCTCAGGATATCAGCACCATGCTGATCAATGATTTTTTGAGGTGCGATCACATTTCCGAGCGATTTGGACATTTTTCGGCCTTCGCCATCCAGAACAAATCCGTGCGTCAGCACCGCCTTATAAGGCGCTTCACCGCGTGTTCCACAGGATTCGAGCAGACTGGACTGGAACCATCCCCGATGCTGGTCAGACCCTTCAAGGTAAAGGCTGGCTTTCACTCCGAGTTCCTCTCTTGATTCCACCACGAAGGCATGTGAAGAGCCGGAATCAAACCACACATCCAGAATATCCGTTACTTTCTCATAATCATCTACGTTATAATCATCGCCTAGAAACTCAGAAGCATTGCAAGAATACCAAGCATCAGCTCCCTCTTTTTTTATAGCGTCCACGATCTTTTGATTGACCGCTGCATCCACCAGAAGCTGGCCTGTTTTCTTATGGACAAAGAGTGTAATCGGAACGCCCCAAGCACGCTGACGGGAGATAACCCAATCGGGTCTCGTTTCCACCATTGATCGCATACGTTTTTTGCTCTGCGAGGGAACCCATTGCACCTCGTCAATGGCTTTCAATGCAGCGTCCCGGAGCCCGGTTTTCGATAGTGAAATAAACCACTGGTCTGTATTTCGGAATATGAGTGGTGCCTTTGACCGCCAGGAATGTGGATAGCTGTGAACAAGTTCGCCTTCAGCCATCAGCAATCCGGCCTCTGAAAGCAAATCGCATACCTTGGCATCAGCCTTGTACACATGTTCACCGGCAACAAGGGGTACGTCTTGATAAAAGCGACCATCAGGCCCCACCGTATGGGGAACTTCCAGACCGATGTCACGACTTGACTCATAATCATCTGCACCATGGCCAGGGGCTGTATGCACAAAACCGGTGCCCTGCTCGGTCGTCACATGGTCCGCGGCAAAAAGCGGTACATCAAAATCAAATCCCCGGCCCCGCCACGGATGGCTGCAAAGAGTGTTGGCCAGCTCAGATCCTTGCAGAGTGACTTGAATGTCATATGAGATCAGACCCAGTCGTTCAGAGACCTGCGTGGCCATATCTGCAGCAAAAACCAGCTTTGTCCCCACGGCAACCGCTGAACTGTCGGAGACCTCTGCCACTTCAACCACCAAATAGTCTATCTGGTTACCGAAACAGATGCCTCGATTTCCAGGAATGGTCCAGGGCGTAGTAGTCCAGATGAGAATGCCTGCCCCTGTTAACTGGTCATGATCTGATTTTATGACCGGAAAAGCCACATCGATGACTGTAGACTTTTTATCATGATATTCAATTTCGGCTTCTGCCAATACAGTCTTTTCAACCGGAGACCACATGACGGGTTTTGAGCCCAGATAAAGTGATCCGTTCTCGGCAAATTTCAAAAGCTCAGCAACAATAGTTGCTTCCGAGTCGAATGCCATAGTCGTGTATGGATTGTCCCAGTCGCCGACAATACCCAGACGTTTGAACTGCTCTTTTTGAATCTCAATCCAATGCGCTGCGAAATCACGACACTCCTGTCGGAATTCGACCGCAGAACTCTCGTCCTTGTTTCGGCCCGCTTTGCGATATTTTTCCTCAATTTTCCATTCAATCGGCAGGCCATGACAGTCCCAACCGGGCACATACGGCGCATCGTAGCCCGCCATTTGCATGGATCGCACTACGACATCTTTTAAAATTTTATTCATGGCATGCCCGACGTGAATATCACCATTGGCATATGGTGGGCCATCATGAAGAATATATTTATCCCGTCCCAAGGCCTGCTCTCGCAACCGGGCGTATAGATTCATTTTTTCCCAGCGCATGAGCATTTCGGGCTCACGGACAGGCAAGTTCCCCTTCATAGGAAAATCGGTTTTAGGTAAAAAAACTGTAGATTTATAGTCACTCATAATTACGCGGCTCCCTAGCGAAGCAAATTCATGTCAAATTGGAAAATGCACCCGACCCTTTTAGAAAAGGACCGGGATAATAATTTGCTTCTCGCTCGGAAGAGCACAGATCGCAGACCGGGTATAATTTCCTGGCGTGAACATGCTGCGTATTTATCAGTCGTTGCATCAACTGTCGAGACAGAAATCTGCACCCTTTGGGAGAGTGTCGGGAAATCTGGAAAGATAGTCGTCCAATGTTGGAGCTTTAAAAGCGCTCCATTTATTTTGAGGCATTCTTAAAACCTCTTTTGCCCTTTTGCAATCCAGACTGATCTGCGCCTTTAGCTCCTCCACCCCTCCAAAAGTTTTTTCTCCCCGGAGGAAATCCACGAAATCGACTCTTAGGTGCTGACCGTAAAGATCTTCATCAAAATCCAACAAATGTATCTCAAACACTTCTTTTTTCTCGCCAAAGGTAGGACGAGATCCAAAATTGGCAACGCCGGGATGCAGTAACTCACCATCCCTTTCTTCAATGCATACCCAGACAGCATAAACACCCCTTCTGGGTGCTAAAGCCTCGCCAATATCCATGTTGGCGGTCGGGAATCCTAGTTTAATTCCTCGCTGGTCGCCCTCAACTACCCGTTCCGAGATTGACCACCAGTGGCCCAGCATACCGGCAGCATCGCGGGGGCGCCCCTCACGAAGCGCATCCCGAACACGAGTGGATGAATATATTTGATCAATAGCAGCCTCTTCATGGCATGAGATTGGCTCAATAATTTTTACGCCCATTCCTTCCTGACCGCCAATTTTGGCCAATAACGCAGCATCCCCCAAGCGTTTGTGACCAAAGCGGTAATCGTAACCAACAACGGCATGAGAAATCTTGAGCTTTTTTGCGAGAATTTGCCGAACGAACTTTTGTGCACTTGTTTTGGAGAGCGATTCATCAAAAGTCAGAACCACCAATATATCGACACCGAAATGCTCGAACAAGCGTGTCCGATCACGAAATGGCGTTAAACGGAAAGAGGATGATTGGGGGGAAAAGAAGGATCGAGGGTGGGGTTCGGTCGTGACAACGACCAGCGGCAAGGATTTTGCGCGAGCCAGGCGACCCGCTTCGCCAACAATCACCTGATGCCCGAGATGGAAACCATCAAAATTTCCGAGCGCGGCGATGCCCTGATTAGAGACATGCCCCAGGTCATCTGGATGTCGTACCAGTTTCAAGAGCTTTCCTATCACAACTGTTTGGCCAAAAGCGGACCAAATCACGAATTTCGACAGGACACAAGTTTGAAAAACTTTGTAAAACCCAACGTAGCTAAAAGTCAGTTAACCAATTTTTCATAGGGGACGGTTTAGGTTTGCAGCCTGAGGTCTGAAAAGTGATTCATGCGATTACCATCAGACATGAGGCGAAATGGAAACTTCAAAGAATTGGTGACAGGACCATGGCAGTAGATACAGGAATGCAAGTTCTGATCGTCGATGATTACAAGACGATGCTGAGAATCATACGAAATCTTTTGAAACAGCTGGGCTTTGATAATGTGGACGAAGCAACCGATGGAGCTCAGGCTTTGCAAAAGATGCGAAACAAAAATTATGGGTTGATAATTTCTGATTGGAACATGGAACCTATGACCGGATTTGAGCTATTGAAGGAAGTTCGTTCAGACTCCCATCTCAAAGAAACTCCGTTCATCATGGTTACGGCAGAATCCAAAACCGATAATGTAATTGCAGCCAAAAAGGCGGGGGTCAATAATTACATTGTCAAACCATTCAACGCAGCAACATTGAAAACCAAAATTGCTGCTGTAATTGGTGATTTCTAAACCTGATCGGACGGTTATGAATCAAGATTTACCAAATCAAATTAAGAATCTGGTGGACTGCCTGCGCGAGCAGGAAAATGCTGATTTCAAATTGACTGATATTGCCTCAGTGACCGAGGTTCTGATCACTACCATGCAGTTCTATTTTAAATCGATCGACACATCCATTTATCGAGAGTGCCGAGCCCTGTCGGAATATATTGCAAACGCCAGAACAGAAATCGCCACTTTGGCACCTCATGATCTTGAGACTGCCAAAATTCCAAGGGCTGGCATGGAACTCGATGCGATTGTTCGCCATACTGAGACTGCAACCAACACCATTATGACGTCGGCAGAGACCATAATGGATGCTATGAGCGATTTGCCCTCAAAAAAAGATGAAATCGGGGCAGCAGTCATGGAAATCTTTGAGGCCTGCTCATTCCAGGACATAACGGGGCAGCGGATCAGTAAAGTTGTAGATACACTTAATCATATCGAGGCCCGGGTTAAAGATCTGAAAGATCTCATGGGAATCACACAAAAAGACATAGAGGAGGCAAAGGCCAAAAATCCCGAAGATTCCAAGGCACTACTGCAAGGTCCGGGACTTGAAGGGGAAGGAATTGACCAGAGCGAAGTCGACGCACTGATGGAAAAAGATAGTCAAGCTGCTACCGCCTCTGGTGCCAACAGCGAAGATGTCAAAGCCATGCCAAACTCATCAACAGAAACCGCTCAACCATCAGACACTGCCAGTGCCGATGAAGAGATAACTGAGCAGGAAGAAAAAGAGAGCAGTCAGGACGACATTGACGCCCTTTTCGGTTAATTATTCCACCTTAGTTTTTTCATGACCCAGTCCGGATTTACGCCAAACTTGGAATAGAAATTTTCCACGCCTGATTGATCACGTTGGTAGAATATTTTGCCTTGTTCCTTCTCAAAATGTCCTTTATGAACGCCCGAGGTGATAAGTAAAGCACCGCAACCAGCGTTTTTGGCGCCCAGAACATCCGTTTCCATATTATCACCAATACAGAGGACTCTTTCGCGGTTTATATCTGCATCTAGAATCTCCGCCAATCTGGCAAAACAATAATCATATGCGGTTTTCTCCGGCTTCCCATACCTGGTGACCACCCCGCCCATATGTTCATAATGCTCAGCGAGCGTGCCTGCACAAAGAAATTTTTTTCCTCTTATCTCCACAAATTTATCCGGATTGGCACAAAGCATGTGTGCACCTGATGTGGAAAGTTGCTCCAAAACAGGTTGATGTGACGCAATATCCGGAGTTTTTCCAGTCATAAATCCTGAACAGATTGCAAAATCTGCCTTGGAAGCCTCATTTGTTTCGGAAAGTGACAGTCCCTCGAAAAGCGCGCGATCCGCCTCTAAACCCATGTGATACATCAAACCTTCATGTTCTTTATTAGCCAAACTGAGCCGCGTTAACTCTCCTGACGACATGATATCGCCAAACATCTCAGGCTCGAGTCCTTTTTGTTCAAGCTGCATTCTCACCATAGATACCGGGCGCGGTGAATTGGACAATAAAATCACAGGCAACCCTATTTGATGAAGATTCAGGAGGCAGTCATAAGCAGCTGGATAAATTTTACTTCCCCCATGTATCACACCCCACACGTCGCAAATAACTGCGTCATAGCGATCAATAACGGCTCTTAAACTCCTTACGGGATTCGATAATGTTGGCTTTGGAGCTGGCAAAGGTAAATCCTGCTGCGATTGGATCAATGTACAGCATGATACATTGAACGAACCCGGATAAAATAAATTTCATGAAAGGAGAGAAAGAGCCCTGCGAATATCAGCCAACAGCCACTCGGCTTTGCTCAGTACTGGGAGCCGCGAAATGCGCTTTGGCCTCTCGGCTTGGACGGGGTTCACCGAAGAGATATCCCTGACCAAATTCAATCTCATAATCGAGAATATCAACAACGGTAGCTTCCTCCTCAATTTTTGCCGCGATCAGCAACATATCATGCCTGGAAAAGGATTCTTTTAAATCCTCGGGATGAATATCTGTCTCACCAAAACGAATAATATTGGCGTCGATTTTTACATACACAAAATGATGGCGAGCAAGATGCATCAGATCCATGGAGAAATTTTCCACACGATCCATAGAAAATTGGTAGCCCTTATCCCCCAACATCAAAAGACTTGCTTCGGTCTGCTGGCTCATTTGCTCAACATCATGCTGTGCAAATTCAAAAACCAGTCGATCTGCCAGACCATCATGATTGGCCATGAAATCCACAAATTGCGGGAAAAATTCGTCGTCACGAAAAGATGCCGAAGATATGTTGACAAAAAAGCGGACATCGGGACGACGCGGCCCCAATCTCTTGATGACCTGCATGCACCTGAAAAGAAGTAGATTATCAAGAGTGCTGGAAAGCCCGGATCGATTGGCCACCTCCATATAATCCCGCGGAAAAATAATTTTATCGTTATGGTCTCTGACCCGTGAAAAACATTCATAATGGCATGGCCTTCTCGATGGCAGGGCAACTATTGGCTGCAAATACAGATCTACCCGGTTTTCCTGAAAAGCACCCTGTATAACGGAAAACATATCTGCATCATTGACGTTGACCATGCCTGATGGTTTTTTTATAGGCTCTAAAATTATCTGCTCATCATCCTTGTCTTTATCCTGACTCCCCACCGGGATGCTGGGAGTAGCTTTGGCCGCCGCCACCTGCCCTAACAGGGTTTGCAGTACCTTAATTTCGGCAGTAAGCTCCTGCTGATTTTCGGTTGAATATTTTGGGCCAGGGGAGCCTCGGTTTGTTCGAGCTGTCTGGGCTTCGAGTTCGTCAGACACAGCGTCCAGTTCATCACCAAGAATTATTATTTTACCTTCAAGTAAAAGTCGGTCACTTCTCTGTCGATAGAGAGTAAAAATTACAAACTGAAAAAGCCCGGTAAAGGCCCCCAAGATAATTGCCATTTCCTTTTCGAGCGACAAAAATTGTTGCCCCGCCAAACCACATGCATAGGCTATGGAGGCAAATCCGATATATGGAAATATATATGGAATCAGGGATCTTAAAATACTCATAGAAATTCGCCTTTTTGCGAAGAATCTGTTCATTTTCATGCCTAATATGGAAAAAGGGTCTTTCTATAAGGTAAAAATTTGTTCAATTATCTGCAAAAGGGAACTATGTATTCTGCGTTGCTGGATCATGAAAATCATAATCAACAAAAATTGTATGAGAATTTGTGATCTATATTGCTATGTTTAGCGTCTGGAAATTATAGGGGAGGAAATTCATGCCATTAGCGGAACTAACATCAAAGATTGCAGAAAAGGTGAAGGTGGGAACTGCATTGAGTGCAATCATCAAGTTTGATTTTGGTGATGATGGAGTCATTTTGTATAACGGCAAGGAAAGCCCACCAGAAATTTCAAATGAAGATATTGAGGCAGATTGCACTATCAATGTATCGATTGATGATTTCGAGCAAATCATGGCTGGAGATCTAAATCCTCAAATGGCCTTCATGATGGGTAAATTGAAAGTTGACGGGGATATGGGTATCGCCATGCAGTTGGGACAAATATTGGGCTAACAAAATCCAAAACTAAAAGCGATATCAGGAGCCCGCATGTCAGCGATAGAAAACATACGAATTTCAGCCATTGGTGTGAGCATACTGATTCTTATGGCTGGAGGCATATTGCTCTATCCCGGTGCCCGAGATTATATGGTTGCTATTTTTGGCGGCGGTTCGGTTCAAGAGGTTGATTTTTTTACTTTGGATCCCGATCCGAGGTTTGATCATTTTCTGGCTTGTCCAAGTGACATTTGTGCAGCGACGGATGATTTTCTGACTATTGATGATCTCAATATTTCAGCTACCGAATTGCGTAATATTCTTCTGGAATTCACCGATAGCCTACCAACAGTCTCGGTGCGTTCATTCGATATGAGCATACTGCAATTCGAATTTATTGAACGATCTCCCGTGCGCCAGATTCCGGACATAATTACGGTACGGATTTTTGAAAAAGGCCCCAATCGATCCGCCCTCGCGATTTACAGTCGATCATTTTCAGGTCGTGCTGAAGAAAGATCAAATGAGCGAAGAGTGAAACGATGGCTGAGAATGATTTCGCCAAATGAAATTGCCTGAACCCGAATAGCATCCTTTTGCCTGCCAGGGTTCTGGTCAATATAATGGGGCCTGTGCGGACCAACAGCCCACGATAAATATTCACAATATTGAAAGTCCATGGAGAAAAATATGGAACAGACCACACTGGCCCTCTTTATTCACGAACTTCGCAATCAGTGCGTCTATACCGAGGCGGCATTCAGAGTATTTAATCAGTCCATAGAACAGCAAATCTCTGCAGGCGTATTTTTTGCGGCGCAAGCCACCCTTCTTTCTGCGAGTCAGATTTCCGGGCTCCTTTGGCCTTTAAGAGCACGAGCCCGCAAGCGGGGAGAAGATTTGAGAAAGGCCCTTCAATTGCCAGAGAAACATGCCCTCAATGACAAGCGTTTATCTTCCATTTGGGAGCATGGAGACGAGAAATTAGAAGACTGGATTGGGATGACCAAAGGCCAAAAGGTCGTATTTGATCATGTGGGAACACTTGCAAGTGTTAGTGAAATTGAGGTGCCAGACAGCAATGTTTACCGATTATATGATCCCTCGACGACAGTGTTCCTATATCGGGGTGACGGGTACAAGATGCAGGCGATTGCCGATGCAATTACCGATGTTTATGCCAGAGTGACTACACTCCACAAAGCCATGTTCCCGGAACAAGTTGCATCAGAGGATGCATCCGCAGCACCGATACCGGTCAAGGAAGCCACCCCAAAAGAGCCAGCAAAGAAAAAGGCCACAAAGGCAGGCACCTCAAAACACAAAAATAAAACAAGAAAAACAAAAAAATAGGTGAGGGTCAGTGAAGGAAAACCGGAGTTTCACAGTCTATTTTTTGGTATGCTTTATCTGAAAATTGCCAACCCAATTTGAATTGCTCTTCCCAAAAAGAAAATGCCCGAATAAATACCCAACTGGGTAAAATTCACGCCTGAGAAATCTTCCGATACCAGTCGGGAAATTTCTACCAGCAACAGCATGATGGACACTACCTGACAAATTATCGCGAACCATTTGAGATATGAGCGGGACTTTTGTTCACCATCCCCGCTCTCATAATATTCGGAACGGCCTGCCCTACGTGCAGCAACACGCTTCCGCAATGGTAACCGTTTTTTGTATTGCCCGTATCTCATTGCAGACAATTCTGCCACAAAAGCGAAAGAATATCAGCCCGGTATTTATCAACTTGTTGCGATTTCCTAAAAACAAGACGGGGATGATAATCATCCATTGTGGTTCAGTGACTCAATTATTTTTCAGTTTCAAAGTCAAATTTATGAGGCTCTTCATTCTTGACTAAATTCTTAAGTGATTGCTGCACGGCGGACATGGCTTGAGCCTCGCTCCCTTTAAGATCAACGCGAGCGAGGAATTGTAATGCGATATTGGCAAGCTCTGGTGTCATGGTATTGGCCTTTCGATTTGTGCTGAAGTCGCATTAGGCGGGTCGCAGTGCCCAAAGCGCAGCGGCAGCGAAATCGTCAGCGCGTGCACCTAAGATTTCGTCGGCCTTGGTGTAATCGTCCTTTTCGATGTAGGCATTTCGCCCGGTCGTTCCCCGGTGATAATCAGGGTCCGTATCAGCAAGGTCGTCGCGTACAAACATTACCTGTTGGTGTACATTGATGTTGCCCGACTGCTGAACATGTATGTCTTGGATAGTTATTGTCGCCCGGAATGCCCAAAATCATGGGCGGCACACCAAAGGCCAGCGCAATCTCGCGGGCCGAGACATGCTTGGAGGATATAAAATCCATATCCAGGGGTGAAAAGGCGATCTGCTGCCATTTGAGCCCACCTTCGAGCAGAAATGGACGACCGGCGTTTTGCGCCCCCATATATTGGTCTTCAAGCTCGGTCTTGAGGCGCTGGAACTGCTCGTCTGATAATTCTCCGGACATGCCCTCTCGGGGTTCAAATACAAGCGCACCCGATGGCCGGGCTGCATTATCGAGCAAGGACTTATTCCAGGCCTGCGCAGAATTATGAATATCCACCGAGAAGGAAGCGGTCTCGAGCGACGACAATCCGTAATAATCATCTTGGGGGTGAAAGCTGCGCAAATGCATGACCGCTGAGCGACCGGTTTTTGCATCCACTGGAAAGCCCATGGTGCGGCCTCCCACCTTATATTCATAGCGCGCTGGCCAACCATTGGGGCCAGGCACAATGGTCACGCGATCGGGCCTGAGCACATAGAGTTCCCCAGGTGTGCCATCAGCCAGCTCGGCCGCTTCCAGATATGAATTGCCGGCGATTTGCAGAAAGGCGTAGAGGGTTTCCAGCAATTCCTGACCCGATTGCAAGGGGTTCGGCTGCCGAAAGAGGTCGAGCACCGCATGGCCTCGCAAGCGCTCATCTCCCCGGAACAATATAAGGGGGATACTGGCCGCGCATTCCGCCACAATCTTGACCGAACGATTGGCAATCACATTTTTGCGGTATCCTTCCCGCACCAGTTGGTCGTAACTGCGGCTGGTCCAGCGCGGTGCCCCCAGCCCCACCCAGGCGGTGGAGGCGCTTTGCAACAACTTGCCCACAGCACTTTTTTTGGTCTCAAAGGCGTGTGCATCTCTGTCTGCGCCAAATATAGCCGGTTTTAGAAGATTCATAAATTTTCCGAATGCGTTCATTTAATTGCTCCTGTTTGGGGACCGGTGATGGCCCCGGGCATGATCATGATTTTGCCCATATTCGGGCCTATGTTTTTCCTGTTGGCAAAGGTCGGGCGCTTCATTATGGTGCCCGCCAACAAAGACCGATGATGAAATTATGATGGTCTGGTCACATGAACCAAGGAAAGCCCATGCGCCGTATTTTACTGTTTGCTTTGTTGACCGGTATGGTCTCGGTCTTTGCCTTGAACCCAGCACCATCCCATGCGCTTGACTGTGGTGAACACCCGGGCAAGCCTCCGACTATTCCCGAGGCAGCAGCAGTTACGCGTGACACCATCAATCTGGCCGTCACCGCTATTCAGGCCTATGGGCAGGCCGTGAATATTTATCTCGATTGCCTCGACCAGAATCAGGAAGATCAATTCTTCAATATGACCAAAGAGCAACAGGAACGCTGGCTGAACGATTATAATACTCTCGCGGAAGGGTTGGCCGATGCCCAGGAAGCGTTGAATAGGCAAATTCGAATTTTTAATAGCCGTCAAAGTTCCATAGACGGCGATAGTTAATCGCCCCTGCTAAAAGCTGCGGATGCGGGGCTTTGCTCTTGGTCCCAGGGCCAGGTCCGTGATGGCCCAAACCAGGGCATCCATCCGGTCCGGGCTGGCATCGCCCGGCTCACCCGAATAACTGGTCATTTCATCTTCAAGCTCAGGAAAGCTGCCCACATGGTGCACCAGGCCACGTTCATAAAGAGCCGCCACTGGTTCAGCGCGGGTGATCTTACCCCGTGAGGCGCGGACAGCTCTATAACTGATGCGCTCGTCCACCTGCCGAATCAAGGCTTCCACTAATTCACCGCCATTGTTGATTTCTGCCACCAGTCGATCAGCTCCGAATTTGTTGTAGGCGGCCACTGCTGCTGAAGCCCAACCATGGGGGCTCAGGCCTTGCCGGCTTTCGTCGGCCAGAATGAAAAGTTGGTTATTTTCCCCTCGCCCGGCCACAATGATGCCACAACGACTGGCGTTTTTACCGCTTGTTACGGGCGGGTCCACAGCCACCACGATCCGGCGCAAGTTTGGTGCCTCGGTCACTTGCAGTTTTTCAATCTGGTCACGCTGCCAGAGCGCACCCGGAATATCATCGAGAAACACGCCATGCAGCTCCTGACGGCCCAGTCGGGTGCCCTCATATAATCTGATCATTTCTGTCATGAAACTCGGTGCCAGATGTGCACGGTTGTCAAAGGATGACCCCCGGGTCACGATGGTAGTTTTATCTTCAAGCAGTCGTTTTAAGAGCCTCATGGGTCTGGGCGTGGTTGTGACAACTACTTGTGGCCTCAAACCCATACGAAGCCCGAACATCAGATTGCTCCATGCGGCTTCTGCATGACGCCATTTGGCCAACTCGTCCGCCCAGGCAAGCCCATGCTGAGGCCCGCGCATCTGGTCGGGTTCGTCAGCAGAATAGAGATGGGCAATATTCCCGTTTGGCCAGGTGAGGCGTTTCAGCGAAGGCTCATATTTTGGCCTTTGGTCAGGAGGGGATATGGCAAGAAGACCACTGTCTCCCTCCACCATAACAATCCTGCCATCGCCAGAAGTCTGCGCGATCAAGGCTATTCTGCCCGGTGCGCCCTTTACTGCAATGAGGGGACTTGAGCCCTCCACATGCGATCTGACCCACTCCGCACCCATTCGGGTTTTGCCATATCCCCGCCCCGCCATCACCAGCCAACAGTGCCAGTCTCCTATGGGTGGACGTTGCGCCGGACGACACCAAAAATCCCAGTCATGCAGCAGTTGTTCACAATCCTGCTCACTCAGGCTTCGGGAAAGTGTCTCCAGACCAGAAAATCCCAATCGGGCAAATCGTTCCGCCAGAGAAATTTCCTGGATTGGCGCAAGCGTAATTGTCATGATTGTAGCTGAAACCCGGAGTGCTCAGACGCTCCCGGTGGCCATTGAGTGAGTCTGCTCCATGGTAACAACCATAGCCTCCAGCTTCTTCATCAGATCGTCTCGCGCTATTTTCCGGTCTTCATTTGGTTTATTACCCTCATCTTCATCGGGCACAGAACCGCCAAATATTTCGGGGCGGCGACCCTTGAGAAGAAACATGCCAAGCGTTTCATTGTAGCTTCGCACTGATCCGCACTCTTTCCCTCCATAAAAAACGGGCTTTGATGTACCAAACAAAGCACGAGACCGGAGTTCGCCCTCCAGGGCGTCTGTTGCCTCGCTCAGGGAATCTTGCCATTTTGCTTTGAATTCCGGATCACATTTACGCTTTTTATAGGCACTGCTGCGGTCGGCGCCGGCAAAGCGAATTGAAGCACTGACATTCCCTGTTTTTCGTAAATGCTGAAGAAAAGCTCCCTCTTGCTTCTTTGTCCATTTTCTTGGCATGACAATCCTCCGCGACTGAGGGGTTGGTGTTACTTATGATTTTGGGAAATCTGCCTTGAGTGCTTTTGGCAGCCTGGTTTTCTTTCTAGCATAGAGCGGCACGCTTGTCAAGTAATATAACCTATATGGATATATTTATATTCCAAAATTACCCGTCCACTTGAGTATAATGTGCCCCCAGTCTGTCGAGTGCAATCCTGAGCACTATTTTTGCAGATCGCCTGGGCCAACCCATTATATTCTCAACTTCCTCCAGACCCTCAAGATAGCAGCAGGTTCGCAGCAGGCTATCGGCAAGACCGGGACCAACCGCCGTTAATGCTTGTTGTAACCGCTTCCGTGCATCAATTTGATGGTCAAGCACATTTGTGCCGCGATATCTTTGTCGTTTTGATTTTTCAACCGGGATGCCGTCATAGGTCATAGTCACAGATCTTCGAAGACCCCCAGCTTCAAAATCGCGTCGCAACCGCTCGCTGGCCTCCAGATGATCTGCAGTGATAAACGGCCTTCCGTTACTGCCCTTTCGCTTAGCAAGCCATCCCAATGGCGATTCAGCTAAATTGATGTATTTATCTTTTTGTTTGACCGATCCTGCCTGTTTTTGAAGTCTGTATATGCCATGCTGGCGTCTAAATCCATCCAACTGTTCCTGCGCGCCATTGCAAACTCGTCTCTTGGGATCATTTTCCTGACGTCGTAAATATGACAGGCCCGGCACAGAAATCTCAACCACGCCATCGTGTAAAACATATAGAAGCTCCTGCGATTCAAGAATCTTGACAAGTGACACGGGCACAGCCAATCCCCCAACCGAGAGCGAGCCATCGTCAAATTGCATTGTTTTGACTCCTGATCGCAATCGACGCAGCACCTTTAAACCGTATGAGGAAATTCGTTTTCCCTTTACCACAGCCGCCCTGCCCATAAAATTTCCTTACCAGATTATTACAAAATATATAACCATATAGGTTATAACATGAATAACCTAATAGGTAAATACTGTTTTCAAACTGGCCTGATTGTGATAAAGCCTTGAATAGACAATTTAAGGAGAGAAATGTGCTTCAATCCCGCATACGCGAAATAAGACGTGCCAAAAAAATGACATTGCAGCAGGTGGCTGACAGGATTGGCACTACCGCCCAGACTATCGGTCGTCTGGAAACCGGCGTACGCACATTGTCCATCAACTGGGTTGAGAGGATAGCAGACGCTCTGGATGCGGATTCGTCAGAACTTCTGTCAATGTCTGGTGGTGGTGATGTGGAAATTTCCGGCCTCATAAAACAAAATGGGTCAGTCGCTTCCAAAGCTGTTGGAACCGTGGCCTTGCGAGTGATGGCACACAATCCATCTGCTCTGAAGTTGGCTGAAACGATGGGCCAATATCAAACCGGTGATATTATCATATTCGATGAACTCAATCCAGAATCGGGCAGTTCCGCCATCGGTAATGATTGTCTCGTGAAAGGCGGAAATGGCGATGTTCATGTGGGAAAGCTGATTTCATGGGCTGCCGGTGACTATGCTTGTCTTGCATCCATTGCTGCCAGTGGCAATCTCGAAACAATTCAGGAACCGGTGGCAGTGGCCAAGGCGGTTCTTCTCATCCGTTCCCTGTAGCCCGGCATCATGAGTAAAAAGCAGGTGACTTTGAAGGCGGTTCTCGGGAATGGCGTATTCTACTGGGTTTGTGAGGTTGAAGCCGATACTGACGAGGAAGCAATTGTAGCGGCCGAGCATCTCTTTTTGAGCGAAACAAGCGACAACGATGACTGGCAGTTCAATGAATTCGATGTGCAACCATTCGACAAATCCGGTCAGGAATAAACAACCCGCTAATCTTCACTGGTCCGGGCCCTGTTCTGTCTGCTCAACATTGCTTCTGTCACTAAAGTCTGAAGACGGGCCAGGGAATGTTCAAGCGCCCCAGTGCCCTGCCATGAATGCAAAGGTGTCATAACTTTATCCCGATACCCCTTTGGGATAATAACTTCACTGATTTCCAGACGGCATCCCTTCTCTGCCGTAACCATTTTCAGGTGCCTTGTGCCCACAAATTCCAGAGCCGTCAATCGCGCGGACCAGCCTGAACCCGTTTTAAACTCTGTGATCTCTTCTTCTATTTCTATTCGGTCGGAACCCCAACGTTTAATGACCAGAGACCTGGCTCCCACCACGCCCTGGCGTACGGTCAGGGGCGCTATATTGATAACACCGCTTTCCCACAGGGGCCGGTCTTCAATATCGGTTACAAGATTCCAGAGTGTTTGATCGCAAGCAGGATAGAATGCGACAGCCCCAATGGTATAACGGACATCCAACAAACCACGCAGCAACGCCAGAGCAAGAACAAGGCCTAAAATCGAAAATATTCCGACCATAGTCCTTTCATATGCCGAGTGGCGCCTCACACCATTGATATTCCTATTTTCATATTCATAACTACTGGCTTGAAGAAAACCTGACCAATATGAAGGAAATTCGCGCGGATGCAATTTCAAAGTCCCGCCCTGGTGACGGTCTTTGAAAATTTCCAAATCTTGCCCCCATGAATTGCCTGCATTTCTCATATGGATTGCCCGCATTAATATTGATCTGGAATGAATCATCTGGAGGAGTCTTTTTGATTCACTTGCAAAATAATCCACCTTTTCGCCCATCCCGCTCAGATCACAGCTTTTTTATCTTCGCACCCTGAGCAAGGATTTGGATCAAATGTGCTTCTTGCACTCGAGCACTTCCTTCTGAGACATTTCATACTTATCTGTCTGCTATTATTGGAAAAACCGGCTTTTTGCCGGTAAGTTTTGCGTAACTCATAATTGGCATTTTTTACATTTTCACTGCCAATTCCCGATCTAGAGCTCAAAAATAATAAATCTGACCTGCCTCCTTTTCGCCAAAAAGAAATTTTTTCCTTGGCAAGCGATGTATTTCTTGAAACAAAGGACGCCTAGCGACTTGGGTCGCTGCCCAGTGAGTACTGCGAATGGGTTCAAGGTGCTCGAAATGGGTCACGAACCCTGCGGAGGGGCACCGAGCTTCCCTCAAAGTGATGGGACGGTTTCGCGGGGGAAGAGATCGCTTCAAAGCGATTTCTTTTCAATGTGGGGAGGGGTAGACAGGGATTAGCAGATGCGGCAGTACACTTTCAATATTACGTAGCGCATTGTGCAGCGCGTTGTAATGGAGAGGCTCCTGCAAATAATGCTCTCTTTCAATCCCGGTTCCGTTTTCCACAATGACGTGGTTCAAGAGATCGACACATGTAGAGCACTTCAGGCATGGAGACGTCTTGGATGAAGTTGTTAACTGCTGCGTTATCTGATCGCAGCCCTAAAATACCAATGGGAAGGTGAATGCAAATTAAGAAACTCAAAATCATTGCAGTAGCGACGGCGGCTTTTGCCACTGTCGGTCTGTTTGGAGGTCCGGCTTTTTCAGTCACACTTGAAGAAATTTTTGCGGAAATTGCTGCGGCCAACCGGATTGCACAAGTTTCGCAGGTGCGAATTGATGGTCTGTCTGAAGAGACATCGCAGTTGCTGGCCGTGTATAAAACCGTCCTGAAAGAAATTGAAGGACTTAGAGTCTATAACACACAGCTCCAGCGCCAAATTGACAGCCAAAATGAAGAAATGAGTCAGTTGAGAGACTCCATTGAGCGTGTGACACTCATTGAGCGGCAAATCACGCCTTTAATGATGCGCATGATCGACGCCTTGGTGCAATTCGTTGATTTAGACGTGCCTTTCCTGATGGATGAGCGACGTGAACGAATTAGGATCTTGCAGGATATGATGGGCCGGGCTGATGTTTCACCATCAGAGAAATTCCGGCGCGTTTTTGAGGCCTATCAGATCGAAAATGATTACGGCCGCACCATTGAGGCTTATGCGGACGTGCTTCCCATCGGTGGTGGCGAGCGCAGTGTGAACATTCTTCGCATTGGTCGCATTGCGCTGCTTTATCAGACAACGGATGGCTCTTTATCCGGTGTCTGGAATAAAAATACCAACACATGGGAAGCATTGGGCGATGAATATCGGAGCGCGATCGACGAAGGAATTCGGATTGCGTCTCAACAAACAGCGCCCAATATGGTTCGCTTGCCAGTTCTGGGCCCGGAGGATGTGCGATGAATACAAAATCAATAATTTTTAGCCTTCTGGCTTTGCTGCTGATCAGCATGGCACCGGTCGCTTATGCCCAGGATGAGGCAAATGGCGATGCGGTGACCCAGGAAAACCAGGACCAAGGATCTGAAGCTGCGGATCTTGATGCGCTACTGGACATGGTTCAGCAGGGTGTCTTTGCGGAAACGGAAGAGCATCGTCAAAGAGAAGCCGAATTTCTCGCCAATCGTGATCGGCAGGCTCAACTTTTAAGGCAGGCCCGCCGGACCAAGGCTGATGAAGAAAACATAAGTGAGCGGCTTGAACGAACCTTCCAGAATAACGAAGACGAAATTGCCAATTTACAGCAACGCCTCCAGGATCGTCTTGGCAGCCTGAATGAACTGTTTGGTGTTCTTCAACAGGTTGCAGGTGACGCCCGGGGTATTTTTGAAGGCTCTCTCATCAGCATTCAATTTCCGGATCGTAACGTAGTCCTTGACACTTTGATTGAAAAGGCTGCTGGCGGCACGGATCTCCCGTCAATTGCGGAGATTGAGGGCTTGTGGTTCGAACTTCAGCGCGAAATGACGGAATCGGGCAAGATTGTCAAATTCCCACATACGGTCTGGACTTTTGATGGTAATACCCAGACCGTTGATCTCATTCGGGTCGGGGACTTTAACCTTATAGCCAATGGTAAATATTATAACTACCTGGCTGGCACCGGTCGCGTTTCAGAACTGGTTCGCCAACCAGCGGGCAGATTTACCGACACGGCCGAAGATCTGGGAGAAACAAGTTCGGATAATTTCACCACCTTCGGCATTGATCCCTCGCGCGGTCAGTTACTTTCTCTGCTCGTGCTTGCACCCAGCATGCGTGAGCGGATCGAGCAGGGTCGGGAAGTTGGTTATCTGATTATTCTGATGGGTTTCGTTGGCCTTGGATTTGTCATTGAACGTATTGTTTATCTGTCTCTGGTGACCAGAAGGATCAAAAAACAAATCCGTGCCGGTGCTGCCAATATCAATAATCCGCTTGGACGGGTTCTCAGGGTCTATGAAGAGAACAAAAGTGTAGATGTTGAAACGCTCGAACTTAAGCTGGATGAAGCCATCCTTAAAGAAACGCCAGCTTTGGAACGGTTCCTGACCATAATCAAGATCATCTCGGCGGTGGCACCGCTGTTTGGTCTCTTGGGTACAGTGACCGGCATGATCGCCACCTTCCAGGCGATTACGCTCTTTGGCACCGGTGATCCCAAACTGATGGCTGATGGTATTTCACAGGCACTTGTAACAACTGTGCTTGGTCTGGTGGTTGCCATTCCAACCCTGTTGATGCACAGCTTTGTGGCCGGAATGAGCAAGCGCATTATCCACATCCTTGAGGAACAAAGCGCTGGCATCATCGCGGTGCATGCTGAAAAGGCTGCTGCCAATGTATGAAATTCGCGTGGCATTTGAGGCGATTGCCAGCTTCATGGAGAGGGGCGGAGACGTCCTCTACATGATCCTGGTGGTTACCTTCCTCATGTGGATTCTCATTGTCGAACGGCTGTGGTATTTTCGGTTTGTACATAACAAGG
>JACZYI010000116.1 GCA_022571175.1 Pseudomonadota bacterium | reverse complement strand
TTCCAATGCTGTGGACAGGGCGGGGGTCGAAATTACAGCCATAGAAGTCTATGTGCGCGAAACTCAAAGTGTTTTTGATCCGGTCAGGCGCATTGCTAATTATGATAATCGTCGTCGGGCCTATCTTGATGAAATTAGCTTTCTGGAGGAGCTGGGCGATGATTTGGCAAGAGAAATATTAGAGAGTCTTAAGGCCTATGAGACTTTAGGAGCGCCTGGTTTCAGTGCCGTTCTTGTACCTGAAGGTGGTGAGCTGTTGCGCTCCTTGGCACCACTTCTTCCTTTCTACGAAGTTGATCCTCTGGAAGTTCGATTTCTGGGCACTGGGCTTTGGGATGATTCGAGTCTCTCGCACGAGCCTTCGCTTGTCGGCGGCTGGTTTGCTGGCGCATCCCCGAATAATATCAGTGCCTTCAGAAAAGTTTTCGTCAATTATTTTGGGTATTCTCCACCACGCATTGCCACTTTGGCTTATGATGCCATGGCTCTGGTTGCAGAGCTGGCCCGCCATGACATTAAAAGCGAGCGTTTTTCCCGCGAAACTTTTGAAGACCCCAGTGGTTTTGTTGGTATTGATGGAATTTTTCGCTTTCGAAAAGACGGCACGACCGAGCGTGGATTGGCCATAATCGAAATTCACGCCGATGGCTTTCATGTTGTTTCTGAAGCGCCCCGATTCTTTGATCGCTGAGTTAACTCATAATTAATTCTGAAATAATTCGATTCAGGACCAGCCTTCCTTCATCGCTTGCAGATATACGGTTGCCTGTTCTTTGCAAAAAACCCATTTCCTCAAGAGATTCGAGCGCCCCAAAATCGATTATTTCTCCCAAATTCTTGTGAGAGGGATTCCCAGGGAGTGACAGCTCTATGCCCTCAGACAACCGGAGGCTCATCATCAGGATCTCCTCCAGACGTTCCCTTCTGTCCAATGCTACCTCAGTATGGGTGCCATTTCCTTTTTTTTGCGTGCGCTCAACCCAGGCTTCAGGGGAGCGAATTTGCTCACTTGCAAACCATTTTTCACCCACCTTCAGTCGTCCATGTGCTCCGGGACCTATCCCGATATAAGCGCCGCCTCTCCAATAATTCAAATTATGCAAACTTTCATAACCACTGCGTGCATGATTAGAAATTTCGTATGCGGGAAGGCCTGCTTTATCGCAGATTGTCTGGGTTTCTTCGTAAAACGCCCTACCAAGCTCCTCCCCCACATCAAGCGCCTCACCTGCTTTTGATCGCCGGTAAAACAGCGTGCCTCGTTCAATAGTAAGCTGGTAGAGCGATAAATGGTCACTCCCGAGGCTTATGGCATCCTCCAGCTCTGTTTGCCACTCCGTAACGCTCTGACCGTCCGTGGCATAAATCAAATCGAGACTTAGATTATCAAATATTCCTCGTGCGGTCCTTGCCGCTGTTTTTGCTTCGCCTACTGAATGAGCCCTTCCGAGCCAGGAGAGGCGGTCGTTCTTGAGAGATTGCACCCCCAAAGAAAGTCTGTTTATGCCGGCGGCTCGAAAATCTTCAAACCGCCCAAGGTCACTGCTTCCAGGATTTGCCTCCAGAGTGATTTCAAGTTTGGGTTCGCAGCTCCAGAGTTTTGAAATATGATTAATTATTTGTTCGACGGTCTTGGCAGACATGAGCGAGGGCGTCCCGCCACCAAAAAAAATGGTCCCGATGCGCGCCGCCGGTAGCCGGCCATAATAATGATCCAGTTCGACTAAATAGGCTCTTAAAAACCGCTCTTCTGGAATGCTCTCCCTAACGTGACTATTAAAATCACAATAGGGGCATTTGGATGTGCAAAATGGCCAATGCACATAAAGCCCGACTGGTTGTCTGTCCCCATCTTTCATTTTTATTTTTTTCCTTCAAGGCAGGCAGCTACAAGTTTAGAGAACGCATTTGCCCGATGGCTCATGGCGTGCTTTTTCTTCGGGTCCATCTCTCCAAACGTCCTTTTGTGGCCTTCCGGTACAAAAATGGGGTCATAACCAAATCCTCTCAAGCCTCGGCCCGGCCAAGTAATGTGACCGGATACCGTGCCTTCAAAAATTTCGGTGTGCCCGTCCGGCCAAGCAAGACAGAGGGCACACACGAACTGGGCGTCCGTAGCATCCCCCCCTAGTTCCATCCATACTCTTTCCATAGCCACAGTGAAATTTCGCTCTGGCCCTCCCCAGCGTGCGGAATATATTCCAGGTGCCCCGCCCAGGGCTAAAACAGAGAGACCGGAGTCATCCGCCAGTGAAGGCAGTTGGGATTCTATCGCCGCAGAGAGGGCCTTGATTTTCGCATTTTCTGCAAAAGTCTGTCCCGTCTCTTCCGCTTCTCTCAAGCCGAGCTGGATGGCCGATCGGAGTACGATCTTGAAAGGAGCTAAAAGATCTAAAATTTCCCGTAATTTCCCAGGATTGTGACTAGCGACAACAAGTTCCTTTTCGCTCAGGTGCCGGGCCATTCAGTCGGTTCCTGTCGCCTGGTCCTGGATTGCAAAAATTCCATCACACCCAATTCTTGCCAGACGCAGCATACGCAACAAGGATTCCTCGGAGAATGGTTTCTGTTCGGCAGTGGCCTGAATTTCCACCAAGCCGCCTTCGCGCGTCAGCACAAAATTTGCATCGGTTTGAGCGGAACTGTCTTCCTGATAATCAAGGTCCAGAATTGCCTTGTCGTCAAGCAGGCCGCAGGAAACGGCAGCGACTTGGTCCCGAAGTGGCATTCTTTCAATCAGTCCCTTTTCCAGCATGCCCTGAAAACATTGCATAAGGGCCACATAAGCACCGGAAATAGAGGCGGTGCGCGTCCCCCCATCGGCCTGTAAGACGTCACAATCCAGCCGAATTTGGCGCTCTCCAATGGCGCTTAAATCTGTCACTGCCCGCAAGGCCCGCCCAATGAGCCGCTGAATTTCAAGCGTCCGCCCCGATTGTTTGCCTTTGGCGGCCTCCCGGGCAATCCGCTCATGTGTCGCGCGTGGCAGCATACCATATTCGGCCGTGATCCAGCCTTTTCCGGTGTCTCTCAGCCAGCGGGGCGCTGATCCCTCCAGAGAAGCTACACAGAGAACATGCGTGTCTCCACATTTGACCAGACAGGAGCCCTCCGCGTGTTTGAGCACACCCGTTTCCATGGTTACGGTTCGCATTTCGTCTACTGTCCGGCCTGATAATCGCATCTGCTTTCCTGCTTCCAAATATGTGGATTGTTTCTAGCCTCAAGGAATAGAAAGGTCCAGTGCTGAGAAAAGTTAATCATGATGAGATTGACGTGAACCGGGCACATACCTAAATTATGAACTCAACAATCAAGGTGGGGTCTGAATGAAAATCCTCGAACTAAACAGCCGGTCCAGGACTATCTTCCAGCAAGTGGTGGAGGCCTATCTGGAATCGGGTGATCCCGTGGGCTCCCGGACGGTGTCAAAGCTGTCAAGGATCAATCTTTCCCCGGCCAGCATTCGAAATGTCATGGCTGATCTGGAAGAAGCGGGCCTGCTTTATGCACCGCATACCTCTGCTGGTCGCATGCCAACCCATTTGGGGTTGCGGCTGTTTGTCGATGGTCTTCTTGAGTTTGGCGATCTGTCCGAAGCCGAGCGACTGGAGATTGAAAGTCGATGTAACGGGAGCGACAAGTCTGTGGAATCCATGCTGACAGAGGCAACGCGGCTTCTTTCTGGTCTTTCACATTGTGCCAGCATCATTATGGTACCCAAGATTGATGCGGCCCTAAAGCACATGGAATTTGTCCAGTTGGCTCCGGGCAGGGGCTTGGTGGTGCTTGTTTTTGAGGATGGGGCTGTGGAGAACAGATTGGTCGAACTCCCCATTGGAATTCTACCCTCAACCCTGGTCCAGGCAGGGAATTATATGAACGCCCGCATGCAAAACAGGACTTTGGCTGAGTCCACTGACCAGGTTCGCATGGAATTGCAGAATCACCAGGCAGATTTAGACGATCTGGCAGCAGGACTGGTGGAAAAGGGTTTGGCGTCCTGGGCTGAAATTTGCGGCGGAATGGACACCTTAATCGTCAGAGGACGGGCCAATCTATTGGATGATCCTAGCGCCATCGACAGCCTGGAGCGCATACGCCAGCTTTTTGACGACCTGGAGACCAAGCGCGGCATAGTCCGTCTTTTGGAGTCTGCTAGTGAAGGTGAAGGAGTCAAAATTTTTATCGGCGCAGAAAACAAACTCTTCTCTTTGTCCGGCTCCAGTGTTATCGCCGCGCCTTATAGTAATGAAGCAGGTCAGATCATTGGGGCGCTTGGCGTTATCGGCCCAACCCGCTTAAACTACGCCCGGATTGTCCCCATGGTGGATTATACCGCGCGGGTTATTTCGCGTCTTTTGTAAAAAAGTAGTCGCTAGAAACCAGCACGAAAAGCCGGGAACATGGGGGAACACAGGGGAACATAGGAAGAGAGCATTTGAAATATGAATAAGAAGAAAAATGTTAAAAAATCTGATGAGGCATCCAAGGAACCAAACGAAGAGGCTGTACCGGAAGAAAGCGCCCGGGAATCTTCAGAACTCGAGCCACATGACATCATTGCCGCGCTTGAAGAAGAAAACACAGAGCTCAAGGACCGGTTACTTCGCGCGGTAGCAGAAATGGAGAATATCCGCCGTCGGTCTGACCGCGAAAAAACCGATGCCTTATCCTATGCTGTAACAGGATTTGCAAGAGACCTTCTCTCAGTGGCGGACAATTTGCGACGCGCCCTGGAGGCCATGGCCGACCATGGCAAGCTTTCGGAACAGGGGGCTGTTTTTTTGGATGGCGTGGAAATGACGGAAAGAGAGCTCCTGAGAATCTTTGACCTGCACGGCATAAAGAAAATCTCGCCCGAAGGTGAGAAATTTGATCATAATTTCCACCAGGCCTTGTTTGAGGTCGACGACCCTGACGCCGAGCCTGGCACTGTAGTGCAGGTGGTGCAGCCCGGGTACGTTTTGAAAGACCGGCTGCTGAGACCGGCAATGGTGGGTGTTTCCAAAACAAACAGCGGGAAAGACAAGGACTTCGGTAAAAAAATAGACCAAACAGTCTAATTATTCGTTTTTTCTTTCCTCCGCGCCCAAGAGCGCACTTCAAATTCAATTTTCTGTGCCCCCGATATTTCAAAAATGAGTGTGATACTGATTGTAGTACTGGTAGGTGGCGCTCCAAAGACCATGAGATGGTAACCTCCGGGCGAAAAGCTGAGGCTGGATCCGCCAGCTACCGCGGTGGTTTTTTGTGGACGCATGCGAACAATATCGCCGTTCCTGACAGTCTGGTGCATTTCTACGCGCTCGACCTCGTCACTTTGGGCTCCTATCAGCCTGTCGTCGGGCCCAAAATTTATGATTTTAAAATATCCTGCCGCTGGATGCCCTGGAACTGGATTTAAAATCACATAAGCACCCTCAACCACCATTTGCCCCGAAAAACTCGCCAAAACGAGCTGGGCGAAACACACTACAAGTAATTCTATTGGTCTTATGGTTCGCATCAAAATATACTCTGGTGGTGTTTACCATATTGCAATCTGCCTGTGTTCCTAATTCAAGTAGGCAGAATCCGCAAGAATTCTTGAAGGTAACGCCTTGCACCATGCGTGCGTCATCCCTATATAGGGCGCGAACGATCCTCTTTTGCGCCTTTTTGGGGTTTGTACGGAAGGAAGCCGTGCTTTGGCGAGGGGAAGAGCTGGAAATTTAATCAAGGGGAGGGGCTGCTGACAAGGGTCGGCAAACCCGATTATGGAGTGAGGTGAAAAGATGGGCAAAGTTATTGGTATTGACCTGGGCACGACAAATTCCTGTGTCGCAATAATGGATGGCACCAAGCCTAAGGTTATTGAAAATTCTGAGGGCGCACGCACGACACCTTCGATGGTGGCATTCACTGATGGGGGTGAACGGCTCGTCGGCCAAGCGGCAAAGCGACAATCTGTCACCAATCCGAGTGATACTCTGTTTGCTATCAAGCGACTGATTGGCCGTACTTTTGACGATCCGATGACCAAAAAAGACATGGACATGGTGCCCTACACCATCACTAAGGCAAAGAACGGCGATGCCTGGGTTGAAGCCGGTGGCAAG